>JAYWCO010000144.1:0-5177 GCA_043780475.1 Burkholderiales bacterium
GGCGTTTTATATGCTCAATGCGCAGCCAATGATTGCACGCGTGGGTGCCATGCTGGGCTTGTTTGTGTTGGCCGGTGTGGTGGGTTATTTCAGTGCGCCGGGCCGCGAATTTGGGCAATACGCCGGCGAGTCTGTCGATGAAGCCAAAAAAGTGGTGTGGCCGACGCGCAAAGAAACCCTGCAATCAACAGGCGTGATTTTTGTGTTTGTGTTTGTGATGGCCATATTTTTATGGGCGGTTGATTTGGGGCTCACTACCATTCTGACCAAATTTATCGGGCACGGGGCTTAAATGACGATGCGTTGGTATGTGGTTCACGCTTATTCTGGCCAGGAAAAAAGTATCCAGGCAGCGCTAATGGAGCGCATTCGCCGTTCGGGCATGCCTGAAAAATTTGGCGAGGTGCTGGTGCCTACCGAAGAAGTGGTTGAGATGAAAGGTGGCGCGAAAGCGCTGTCCGAGCGCCGCTTTTTCCCGGGCTATATTTTGGTACAAATGGAAATGACGGATGAGTCATGGCATTTGGTGAAATCAACCCCCAAAGTCACCGGTTTTGTGGGCGGTGTAGGCAATAAGCCCACGCCGATTTCACAAAAAGAAGTCGACGCGATTCTGAATCAGGTTAAAGAAGGCGTGGAAAAACCGAAGCCGAAAGTTTTGTTTGAAATTGGCGAGAATGTGCGCGTGAAGGACGGCCCATTCACCGATTTTAACGGTTCAGTTGAGGACGTGAATTACGATAAATCGAAGATCCGCGTATCGGTGCTGATTTTTGGTCGCCCGACACCGGTTGAGCTCGACTTCGGTCAGGTCGAAAAGCAATAGCAGTCATAAAATTTGTAGTGGTGGTGGGAGCAGTAACGACGGCCAGGCGTTTCCGGGTCAATGAGTCGGGGAGGTATCGCTTAGTGGGTTTAAGTCGCTACCGTTAGCACCCAAGGAGAAAGTAAATGGCAAAGAAAGTCATCGGTTACATCAAGTTGCAAGTGCCGGCGGGTAAGGCGAATCCATCGCCACCGATCGGCCCAGCGCTGGGCCAGCGTGGTTTGAACATCATGGAATTCTGTAAAGCGTTTAATGCGCAAACCCAGAAAATGGAACCGGGTCTACCGATTCCCGTGGTGATTACGGCGTTTGCCGATAAATCATTCACCTTCATCATGAAGACGCCGCCCGCGTCGATCCTGATCAAGAAGGCTGCCAAAGTTGAAAAAGGCAGCAAAACACCCCACACCGACAAAGTGGGTAAATTGACGCGTGCACAAGCTGAAGAAATTGCGACCACCAAGATGCCGGATTTGACGGCGGCAGATATGGATGCGGCAGTGCGCACAATTGCGGGTAGCGCTCGCTCAATGGGTATTGAAGTGGAAGGGGTACGTTAATGGCCAAGATTGCTAAACGCCTCGCAAAAATTGCAGGCCTCGTTGACCGCGATAAATTTTATGTTATGACTGAAGCAATTGATTTGGTCAAGAAAACCGCCATTGCTAAATTTGATGAGTCGGTGGACGTTGCGATCAATCTCGGTATTGATGCGAAGAAATCTGACCAAGCCGTGCGCGGCTCAGTCGTGCTGCCACGTGGCACCGGTAAATCGGTTCGGGTGGCGGTGTTTGCACAAGGCGCCAATGTTGAAAAAGCCATCGCCGCAGGCGCGGATATTGTGGGTTTTGAAGATCTGGCTGAGCGCATTAAAGGCGGCTTCATGGATTTCGATGTGGTCATTGCCACGCCGGATGCGATGAAGGTAGTCGGCACACTCGGTCAAGTATTGGGCCCGCGCGGCCTGATGCCTAACCCGAAAGTCGGCACGGTTACGCCAAACGTCGAGCAGGCCGTTAAAAACGCGAAAGCCGGTCAGGTGCAATATCGCGCTGACAAGGCCGGTATCGTGCAATGTACGATTGGCCGTGCGTCGTTCACAGCGGAAGCGTTGAATGAGAATTTGGTGGCGTTGATTGGTGCGGTTAATAAAGCCAAGCCGGCCTCGTCCAAAGGTATTTACTTGAAGAAGATTTCGTTGTCTTCAACCATGGGTGTAGGCGTGCGTTTGGACACAGCAGGCTTCGCCTCGCAAGGTTCGCAACAGTAAAAAATTAAGTCCGCGGTGCTGGGTAACCGGCATCACGGTGGTTCTTTGGGTCTCTTCATTCAACGCATCGATTGAAGAGAGTTGTCAAAGACCGCAGGGGATGGGTGAGTTGAGTAGATCGTGTTGACCAGTCATGGTTGGGATGATTTATAAACAGCGAGCCCATCTTAATTGTGGGGAAGAGTGCTGAAGCACCGGCAAATTTTGTGGTGGGCTTCCAGGCTCCAACCTGTGCCCGGCGCAGATGGCGGTCCCAGTCAGGATTTGGTTTGCGGGTAATGAAAATGATCCGCATGTTGAGTCTCCTCACTAAGGTCGCTGTGATTATGGATGCAGGTATGGCTTGTATTCATTCATCAACGTAAAGGAGATCAAACGTGAGTTTGAATCTAGATGGTAAGAAAGAAGTCGTTGCGGAAGTTGCGGCCAAGGTCGCAAAAGCCCAGACGATGGTACTCGCTGAATATCGGGGTACAACGGTAGCTAACCTCACCAAGTTGCGCAGCGATGCGCGCGCCAAGGGTGTGTATATGCGCGTTCTCAAGAACACGCTGGCACGTCGTGCGGTGGCCGGTACGAGCTTTGAAGTTGCTCAAGCCCACATGGTCGGTCCGTTGCTGTACAGCTTTTCGGAAGACGCCGTTGCCGCAGCCAAAGTCGTGAGTGACTTCGCTAAAGGTAACGA
The DNA here is from genome assembly GCA_043780475.1 of Burkholderiales bacterium. Lineage (GTDB taxonomy): Bacteria > Pseudomonadota > Gammaproteobacteria > Burkholderiales > Usitatibacteraceae > UKL13-2. The sequence goes on from JAYWCO010000144.1 coordinate 2,782, forward strand.
GAAGTTTGTCATCACCGTGGGTACGTATAACGGCAAGCTGCTGGACAAAGCGGGTGTGCAAACGCTGGCTAACATCCCAAGCAAAGAAGTGCTGTTGTCGCAATTGCTGGGTCTCATGATGTCGCCTGTTTCCGGGTTGGCGCGTGTGATCGCTGCAGTGTCCGCGAAAAAATCCGAAGGTGCGCCTGAAGTAGTGGCGGCTGAAACAGCGGCGCCAGCGGTTGCAGAAGTTGCTGCCCCGGCTGCCGAAGTTGCTGCGCCTGCTGAGGCGGCTACTCCCGCTGCCCCCGCTGCTTAATAAGGTTTGCGCAAGCGACAACCGATATTCAATTACTCGATTTAAATTAAAGGAAAACGATCATGGCATTTGATAAAGACGCATTTTTAGCATCCCTGGACGCGATGTCCGTAATGGATCTGAATGAGCTGGTAAAAGCAATTGAAGAAAAATTTGGCGTGTCCGCTGCGGCCATGTCTTCCGGTGGTGCAGCCGCCGGTGCAGCCGCACCCGTGGCTGAAGAGAAGACTGAATTCAACGTCATGTTGATGGACTTCGGCGCGAACAAGATCAATGTGATTAAGGCTGTTCGCGAAATCACCGGTCTGGGTTTGGCAGAAGCCAAGGCGCTGGTTGAGGGCGCCCCTAAAGCGGTTAAAGAAGGTGCTAACAAAGCTGACGCTGACACCATGAAGAAGAAGCTGGAAGATGCGGGCGCTAAAGTAGAGCTGAAGTAGTCGTAAAGCCAGCGGCCGGATTTAAAAGCTTAGTGAGCTTGGAGAACTCAGCCGTCAGTTTTGCGTCAAAGAGGCACGCTCCCGCACGGGTTTTCCCGATGCGGGAGTTGGTTTCTGTCGTTAGTTTGAAAATAGTAAAGTCCCGTATGGGCAGGCGTTTTGAGGCAAAAATGCCTCAAGATCCCAGCCAAAGCTAGAGTTTAGATTTAAATAATTTGATTTAGATGTTTGCTTAGAGTGCAAAGCAAAACGAGATAGTCGGTAGTTGTTGCGGATTACCGTTGATTCAGCGTTTTATTTTGTTTTCTGAAACGACTGCAGAAAACAGGTTTGGTCGGGTAGCGTGCATCAGCGGTTCATCGTTGACTGTGGTTACTGTCCGCCAGAGGGAGGTAGCGGCCTCTCGCCATTCTTGACATTGTCGGCACGCCGTTGCGCGCCAGCAATGCCAGTCCAAGAACTTTGACGCGTTTACATTGCACATTGCACATTGCACATTGCACATTACACAGGGCGATTTCGCCAGGTGATAACGGTAAACGCGGCTCCCTTCAACGTTCGGAGATTACGATGTCCCAAGCTATTTCCTATACCTACACTGAGAAAAAACGTATTCGCAAATCCTTCGCGAAGCGCGCCAGTGTGCTCGATGTTCCTTATTTACTTTCCACGCAGATCAATTCCTATGCGGAATTTTTACAAGCGGAAGTGGCGGGCACCAGCCGTAAAATGCAGGGTTTGCAATCGGCGTTTTCATCGGTGTTCCCGATTGTCAGCCACAATCAATTCGCGCGCCTTGAGTACCTGAGCTATCAGCTCGGTATGCCACCCTTTGACGTGCTGGAATGCCAGCAGCGCGGCCTGACTTATGCGTCGCCATTGCGCGCCAAAGTGCGCCTGGTGATTATGGACCGCGAAGCTTCAAAGCCCACGGTTAAAGAAGTAAAAGAGCAGGAAGTGTATATGGGCGAGATTCCGCTCATGACGCAAAACGGCTCGTTCGTGATCAACGGTACCGAGCGTGTCATCGTTTCGCAGCTGCATCGTTCGCCCGGCGTGTTCTTTGAGCATGATCGCGGCAAGACGCATTCCAGCGGTAAATTGCTGTTCTCGGCGCGGGTGATTCCTTACCGTGGCTCATGGCTCGATTTTGAATTCGATCCGAAAGACTATTTGTATTTCCGCGTTGACCGTCGCCGTAAAATGCCGGTGACGATTTTGCTGAAAGCGCTGGGCTATTCGCCTGATCAAATTCTGCGCGAATTTTTTGCGTTTGATGAATTTCATATCAGCAAAAAAGGCGAGATCGAGCTTGAGCTGGTGCCGGATCGCCTTAAAGGCGAGATCGCCAAATTTGATATTGCCGCCAAAGATGGCAAAGTGATTGTGCAAAAAGACAAGCGCATCACCGCCAAGCATATTCGCGATATGGAAGCCGCGAAGATGAAGCGTTTGACGGTCAACGATGATTATTTGATTGGCCGGGTGCTGGCGACCAATATCATCAACACCGAAACCGGCGAATTTGTGGCGCTCGCCAACGAAGAGTTGACTGAAACCAGCTTGCGCAAATTGATCGACGCCGGCGCGCAAACGATTTACACGATTTACACCAACGACCTGGATCAGGGCGCGTATATTTCCTCGACCTTGCGGATCGA
>JAYWCO010000145.1:0-4349 GCA_043780475.1 Burkholderiales bacterium
AAAAAACCTGGCCGCAATTAAAGCAGGTGACTTACCAACTGGGGCAGCGAGCTTCGCCCGATGATTGTTTCCTCACGCTGCGCGGCATGCGTACGATGGGGGTGCGACTGCGGCAGCATCAGACCTCTGCGCTACGCATTACGCAGTGGTTACAAACACGCCTGGAGGTTGCCCGTGTTCTTTATCCCGCCTTGGAAAGCGATCCTGGCCATGCATTGTGGAAGCGTGATTTTACCGGTGCTACCGGTCTCTTCAGCATCGAGTTGCATCCTTGTAATGATGCTGAGCTTGCCGCGATGATTGATCACTACAAGCTGTTCGGGCTGGGTTATTCCTGGGGTGGGTTCGAAAGCCTAGTCATGCCGGCAGATTTGCGTTACGGCCGAAGCGCCAGCCCTTGGCGTGGCGGGCCGCTAGTGCGCTACAGCATCGGGCTGGAAGATGCGGACGATTTAATTCGTGATTTGGAAGCGGGTTTCAACAGACTTACACAAGAGCGGCAGCGGAAAAAATAAAACGACTTTTCCCATTAATGCCAAGGTGTTAGGCGGTTTTATGGGCGGTGCAGACTTTACTTAAAACCTGAATTGCACGCCCAGAGAAATATTATCGCTGCTGAAATCACTGTTGAAAGCGTTACCTGATGTGCTCCCTGACGGGCCACCACTAAGGCGATGAAAGCGTTCCATTTCAAGGCGCAGTCCAACGCTTTTGGTTAGCGAGTATTGAACGCCGAGGCCGAGCCGGGCTTGTGAAAATAAGCGTGGAGCGCCCAGTGTGCCTGAATCAATTCCGTTAAAGGCGATATCGCTTTTGACGCCTTGAATACCGGCGCGCCCGATCAATGAAAGCCGATCCATTACCGGAAGATTGCCCACCAGATCAAGCCCATAACCCTTCGCTGCGGCTCGCGGTTTCAAATAATTAGCATCAGCATCATTAAGCGAGCCAGTTGTGTGCGGATAAAAAGCAGATGGCTGAGCGGCGGCCCGCAAATCACTGTAGTTAGCTTCTATCGCCCAATAGGACATCGCTTGATATCGCAACTTCAAACCATAACGCAGATTTTTATCAACCAGCATGATGCTAGGTGTGGTCACACTAAAATCAAGCGGCGAGAGCAACACGGTGCCTCCATTAATATTGAGTTTAGGCTGGTTCAGCAGAGCGCTTCCGTAGGTCTGAGCGTTTACCGAAGTGGCGAATAAACTTACAGACAAGATTGCAAACATGATTACAAAAGCCTCTAGAACCGTCAGGCTCCTAAATGTATGAAACTGATGATTGCTCATATTGAATCCTTTGTATTTTTATTATGCTGCGCTCTAGGATTGCGCCGGTTCTCGCGGATGAATTTATGATTGATGAAGATGATTTTTAACTAAAAATATTCACGTTTGTAGGCGCAACACATTTAACAGAGCCTTGCTTTGAGGGCCCATCCCAAAAATAGTTCGCGCCGCGCTTAAAGGTTAATAACCCATATAGCTTAAGACTGACAATAAATCGTTGTGCAGCGGCTGTCAAATATTGCCGATTGATGGTGGTCGGCGGCGAAAGAAAATTATCTCGGATTAACCTTGGATTAGGCTCAAACACGTCTTAACAGCAGCCCTTTTAAATAATCACCTTCCGGAAAATTAAGCGCGACCGGATGATCACTACCGCCGCTCAAGTGCTGAATAATTTGTGCATCTACGTTAGCGTCAAGCGCAGCACCGGCAATAATTTTTTGAAATAACTCTGCCGAAATCCCGCCAGAGCAGGAGAACGTCATCAATCGTCCGCCTGCACGCAGCAGTTTTAAACCCAGCAGATTGATGTCCTTGTACGCACGCGCTGCTTTTTCAGCGTGGTGTGCAGTCGGCGCAAATTTGGGCGGATCCAGAATAATGAGATCAAAGCTACGACCCATATCGCGCAGTTTTCTGAGCGCTGCAAACACATCAGCTTCCCAAAATTCAGCGCGATTAGCATCCACTGCATTAAGCGCTACATTGCGTTTTGCGGTTGCCAGTGCAGGCCCGGAGCTGTCAATGGACAATACCGATTCGGCGCCGCCCATCAGTGCCGCGACACTCATTGTGCCGGTGTAGCAAAAACAATTTAAAACATTGGCATTATCGGACAGTGATTGTGTGAGTGCCCGATTTTCGCGTTGATCAATATAAAATCCGGTCTTGTGTCCCGCCATAATATCCACCGTGATCTTCATACCGTTTTCGGTAATTTCAACCTCGCCCGCCGGCGGCAGCCCGGCCATCAATCCAGTGCGTGGCTCCAAGCCTTCCAGAGTGCGCACATCGGCATCAGAGCGTTCATAAACGGTTTTCGCACCAGCCTCTTCCATCAACAAGCGCGCGATCAGCGCCCGCTGTGGTTCGATACCGGCAGTTAATATTTGCAGCACCACCACATCAGCATAGCGATCCGCAATCACGCCGGGCAGGCCATCTGATTCAGCATGAATCAGGCGTACCGCATCAGTGCTTTTTGCAAGCTCGGCGCGGCGCGCAATCGCCGCTTTTACGCGTTGTCGAAAGAAGTTTTGATCAATACTGTCGGTCTCAACAAACGATAGTACGCGCGCAATAATTTGTGAATGCTCGCTGAAGCCGGCGTAGGCGAGGAAGCGCCCATCTTCGGCCACTACCGCGACAATATCGCCAGAAGTCGCGCCAGTGCTGGACTTTACAGCGCCAGAAAATATCCAGGGATGCTTCCTGAGTAGCGATTTTTCGCGGCCCGTGTTGATAATTAATTTTTTCAGATTCTTGTTCATAGCGTTATTGTAGCGGCTAGCACCGGCGACCCCCACCGTCACACGTCACCAAGCTGCGCCGTATAATTGGCAAATGGAAAATATCAAGCAAGTGCCTGAATCATTCAGCGCTAATCAGTCGCCCGAAAGCGGGATGCATCATCGCCCCATCCGCAGTTTTGTGTTGCGTCAGGGTCGCTTATCGCCGGGCCAGGCGCGAGCAGTCGATGAACTGGGCCCGGAGTATTTGTTGCCGTACAAGGCAGACACCGTTTTTAACATGAGGCAAATTTTTGGACGTGATTTGCTCACGATTATCGAAATCGGTTTTGGCATGGGCAATACCACTGCCGATATTGCGCAGCAATTAGCCGATAAAAATTTTATTGGCATCGAGGTTCACACACCGGGGGTGGGTAGCTTATTAAAAATGATTGCGGAGCGCAGTCTCACCAATCTGCGCCTGGTGCAACACGATGCCGTCGAGGTATTACGCAATAGCGTTACCGATGCTTCTGTTGCGGGATTCCATATTTTTTTCCCTGACCCCTGGCCCAAAAAACGTCATCACAAACGCCGCCTGATTCAGCCTGAATTCGTAGCGCTATTAGTGCAGAAGCTGCAGGCACAAGGCTATATCCACTTGGCCACTGATTGGCAGCCCTATGCAGAGCATATGCTAGCGGTATTGCAGGCTGAGCCGCGGCTCGTCAATACCTCAACATTATTGGCTTACGCGATGCGGCCACCATACCGCACCGAATCCAATTTTGAGCGCAAGGGTTTGGCCAAGGGACATGGCGTATGGGATTTGGTATTTATCAAACCCTGAATCTGAATGGCGCTTTCAACTGTAAAAACACCAGTAATAAAACAGCGGGGCAGAGTTTCAGGCGGTCATGAAGTAAACCGGGGAGCAGAAAATGAAAACACCAATCAACATGAAAAAAATGGGCAAGACGCAGAACATCCAACGCCGCCAAGCGTTAACCCGGCTAACCAAACTTGCCGTCATAGGGGCCGCGGGCCTGCTAGGGCCTGCAGGTATTCCAGGGTTGATTCAGGAAGCGCTGGCCAAAGGTGATTTACCTGCGCTAAGCGGCATCAATTCATTACAAGGCAGTGCCACCATTAACGGCATACCTGCCAAGGTCGGTATGTTAGTGAAACCTGGCGACAAAGTTGCCACAGGCACGACCAAAGGCAGCTTTGCTATCGTCGTGATTGGTAAGGATGCATACCTGTTGCGCGAGGGCACCAGTGTGACATTTGAAGACAGCCCGGATAAGCCGGGCACTTTGACCCAGGTATTGATTTCAACGGGAAAGCTGCTATCAGTGTTTGCAAAGCGCACCACCACTTCAGGCGTAACGATCCGCGTTCAAAGTGCGACGATTGGTATTCGCGGTACCGGTTGTTATATCGAAATTCACCCTAAGCGCACTTACTTCTGCCTCTGTTACGGCGAAGCTGCTATTGATGGCGTCGGCATGGATAAAACCAAAGTGATCACCACAACTCACCACGAGAGCCCTGTTTGGCTGGATGAATCCGGTGGCAGTATGAAAGTGGAAAACACCAATTTCGG
>JAYWCO010000146.1:0-5856 GCA_043780475.1 Burkholderiales bacterium
GGCGGTATTTTATTCATTGAGGAAATCGATGAAGAGCCTTACGCGATTGAGCGGCAGTTTTATCAATTATTTCATGCGGGTATTTTGCAAAAGCAGAAAGCGCTTATTTTGGCTGATTTTACCCATTGTCAGCCAACCTCAGGCCGCTTTGCTTACACCATGACGCATGTAATAGACACGCTCCGCGAGCTGCTACCCTATCCGGTGTTGACGGGACTGCCGTTCGGCCATGTTGCCAAAAAATTGACAATCCCCTATGGTGGGCAGGCCGAGCTGGTCATTGCGGGGGCGCAGTTCAGCCTTAGCTTTTAGCTTCAATTTTTTACATTGCTGTTTAGTTTTTCCGTTAGCTTTACTTAATCGCCCGCATGAATATTACTGAACTGATTTTTACGGCGCTCGGCCTCGCCATGGACGCGGTGGCGGTATCAATTGCCAGCGGCCTATCAGTCAAAACATTGCGAGTTCGCGACGCCTTCAAAATGGCCGCGTTTTTTAGTGTATTTCAGGCAGTCATGCCGCTCTTGGGCTATTTATTGGGACTATCGATTGCGCAGTGGCTTAGCGTTTATGGCAGCGCTATTGCATTTGTGGTGCTGCTCGGTCTCGGCCTCAAAATGATCCATGAATCACGTCAGGCCGCCGAAGACAGAATTCACTCCCCGTTCAGAACACACAAGCTGCTGGTGCTGGCCGTCGCCACCAGTTTCGATGCATTTGCGGTCGGCGTCTCATTCTCGCTCCTGCAAACAGGACTCACTGCGACCGTCATCGTGATCGGCTCGATTACCTTCGCGCTGTGTCTGCCCGCGGTCTGGTTCGGCTGCAAATTAGGCAAGTCTGCGGCGAAATACGCGGAGGTATTCGGTGGCGTAGTATTGATTGTCATTGGCTGCAAAATATTAATCGAGTCACTTTTAGTCGGGAAATAAAAATGGAAAATGCAGAGCGTACTATCTATCGAGCCTGCCATTTATGCGAAGCGATTTGCGGACTTGAAATTAAAGTCAACAGTGGCAATATCATCAGCATTCGTGGCGATCATGCCGACCCCTTCAGTCGCGGTCATATTTGCCCAAAGGCTATTGCTTTAAAAGATATTCACGAAGACAAAAACCGTTTACGTCAGCCGCTCAAAAAAGTCGGCCATGAATGGATCACGATTTCATGGGATGAAGCTTTTGATCTTGCGGCCGAAAAGCTGGCGGCAGTGAACGCACTGCATGGCAACAATGCGATTGGCTTTTATGCAGGCAATCCTGCCGTACATAATATCGGCACGCTGCTTAGCGTGCCTTCGTTGGTGCGTATCCTCAAAACCAAAAATGCATTCAGCGCCACCTCGGTTGATCAGCTACCACAGCAATTAACCTCGCTATTGATGTTCGGACATCAGTTCATGATTACAATTCCGGATATTGATCACACTGATTATTTTCTGATTCTTGGCGGCAATCCAGTCGCTTCAAACGGCAGCATGATGACCGTACCCGATGTCACCAAGCGCTTGGCGGCGGTGCGTGAGCGCGGCGGCAGCGTGGTGGTGATTGATCCGCGCCGCACCGAGACCGCCGAGATAGCGAGTGAACATCATTTCATTCGCCCGAGCACTGACGCGGCGTTGCTGATGGCCATGATTAACGTGATGAAAACTGAAAATTTATTCCGCATCCCATCGCCTGAAAAATTGAATAACCTGGATGGTGCGTTGCTGGCAATCGCTGATGTAACCCCCGAAGCGGCAGCGGAGGCGACTGGCATTGCAGCTGACACGATTCGTCGCCTCGCGCGCGAATTCGCGGCAGCACCCTCGGCAGTTTGTTATGGCCGCATTGGCACGACGCTGCAGGCTTTTGGCACCCTGAATCAATGGCTTGTGCAGTTAATGAATATTGTCACCGGCAATCTAGATCGCGTGGGCGGTTCAATGCCCACCCAGCCGATTATTCCGATCACCGGGCCCGGCACCAAGCCCGGCAGCCATGCACGCTGGCATTCACGGGTCAGCCATTTGCCGGAATCAGGCGGTGAGCTGCCCGTTGCTGCGTTGGCAGAGGAAATTTTAGCGCCAGGTGACGGGCAAATTCGCGCCTTCATCACCACCTGCGGCAATCCGGTGCTGTCCACACCCAATGGCCGCAAACTAGACGAGGCACTTGCCTCGCTTGATTTCATGGTTTCAATTGATATTTATATGAATGAAACTACACATCATGCAGATTTAATTTTGCCGCCCACCTCCAGCTTGAATCATGATCATTACGATCTGATTTTCAATGCTTTCGCGGTGCGCAACGTAACCCGCTTCAACGCGGGCGTATGGCAAAAGCCTGACGATGAGCGCTACGATTGGGAAATTTTTGGTGAGCTAGTCAAGCGACTGGCACTCAAGCTGACGCGTGAATCACGCCCTGCTATGCCGACGGCCAAGCTGATCGAGGGCATGTTAAAAGCAGGGGAAGCGGTTCATGGTATTTCGTTTGCGCAACTTGTCGAGGCTGAGCACGGCATTGATTTGGGTCCGCTCAAGCCTTCACTTTATTCCCGCCTTGAAACACCTGACAGCAAAATCGACTGCGCGCCTGCAGTCATCATCAACGATATTGCGCGTTTCAAACTTTATGTGAACCAAAAAGCGCCGATCCCTAACCCGCTCATCATGATCGGTCGCCGTCACGTGCGCAGCAATAATTCTTGGATGCATAATTCACTCCGCCTCGTTAAAGGCAAGCCGCGCGATCAATTGATGATGCACCCTGCCGACCTCGCCGCCCGCGGGCTTAAGGACGGCCAACGGGTACGAGTAGTGTCACGCGTTGGCCAGGTTGATATTGCCGTGCAGGCTACTGATAGTTTGATGCCAGGGGTAGTGTCTCTGCCGCATGGGTTCGGGCATGACCGTAAGGGCACGCGTTTGGGCGTCGCCCACGAGCACGCCGGGGTGAGCTATAACGACTTGAGCGACGCAGGCGATATTGATGTCATTTCCGGCAATGCTGCTCTTAACGGCATTGTCGTAGAAGTCACCCGCGCGTCAACCTAAATCAGTGAGGCTCGTTTTGTGCAATAGCATTTTGATAGATTCATCCCAATCACCTACGGAGGCAGCAATGAAAACTACACAAATGAATAAATTATTCGCAGCACTATTACTTACCTTGCCATTGGCCTTCACTTCAGCTTATGCAGCAGCTGACGGCACAAGCGCGCAAAACAATAAAATGAAAACCTGCAGTGCCGACTTCAAAACAACCGGTAAAGCCAGCAGCGAGCGCAGAGCGTTCATGTCGGAATGTCTGAAAAAGGACAGCGCTCCTGCCAAAGCCGCAGATGCCACCAGCGCAACTACCGACAAAATGACTACCCAGCAGGAAAAAATGAAAACCTGTAATGCCGATGCTAAGACCGGCAATAAAAAGGGCGCTGACCGTAAAGCCTTCATGAAAGAATGCTTGAGCAAATAAACGCTGCAGAGCTTATAAACTGAAACTGCAGGCAAAAAGGGGCGCACGATGTGCGCCTTTTTTATGGACCTGCAATGTCGCTATAGCGAGTTTTGCTTTAGCGAGATCAACTCCCAGATTTGTATATCCCGATCCTGAAAGCAATGTATGCACCCAAACTTATGGACTCGCGCATCGTTGTAAGTGGTGGAATCCGCAGTTACGCTCTTGGCAACCATTGCATCAATACCTGTTCGATGAGACGGAACTTCTAAACACCTCAAAATTTCGTCATTCCGGTCAATGGAGACTGGGGTGACAGGTTTTTAGAAGCTGCCGAGCCGTAAGCACTAGCAATGACGGGGCCTTACAGCCTTTTTCGCTTCGAAACCCCCTTCCATGCTAGAGTTAAAAATGATCATTTCGTACTCTGTAAGCACGACACGTTGTCAACACCAGACTGAATTTCAGAACAATTAAAGTCGCGCCCAAAGACCAGAATGGTCTTCTCGTGTATGTTGTTAATAGTTGTCGCCATGAAAACAATGAACTTCTAATTCAAAGTAACATGCACGCATAAAAACACACCGGGGAGGTGTATCAATGGTTTTTAATTCGCTCACGTTCATCGTGTTCTTTTCGCTAGTGCTCGTATTGCACTCGATGCCGTTTAGCTGGACAACCAAAAAAACCAATCTGCTGATCGCGAGCTATCTGTTCTACGCGGCATGGAATCCGCCGTTCATCATCCTGCTGTGGATTTCAACCGTCGTCGATTGGTACGCTGCACAAAAACTGGTGCACGCCGAACGGCAAAACGCGCGGCGCGCATGGATGCTGCTATCGGTAGTGGCCAATCTGGGCATGCTGGGCTATTTCAAGTACGGCACTTTCCTGATGACAAATTTTGTCGCCTTGATGGGCACGCTAGGCGTTACCTACACCCCGCCCGCATTCGATATTGTGTTGCCGGTCGGCATCTCGTTTTATACCTTTGCCACGATGTCGTACACACTTGACATTTATTTGCGCCGCGCCGAACCCGCACGCAATTTTCTCGATTACGCTTTGTTCGTCACGTTCTTCCCGCATCTGGTGGCCGGGCCGATCATGCGGCCTACCGAGCTGGTACCGCAGTTTGTCGAGCCACGGCGCGCCACGCCGGACATGCTGCGTTTTGGCTTGGCACTGATGACACTGGGCATGTTTCAGAAAGTGGTGCTGGCCGACAGTTTTCTGGCGGGTGCCGCCGAGATGGTGTTCGACGGAAAAAATATTCCCGGTGCGCTGGATTCGTGGATGGCAACACTTGCCTTTAGCGGACAGATTTTTTGCGACTTCGCGGGCTATTCAACCACCGCGATTGGCGCGGCGATGTGCCTGGGTTTTGCGATGCCGGACAACTTTCGCTTTCCGTACGCGGCCGTCGGCTTTTCTGATTTCTGGCGACGCTGGCACATCACCCTTTCATCGTGGTTACGCGACTATCTGTATATCCCGCTGGGCGGCAATCGTCACGGCGAGGCCCGCACCTACCTGGCGCTGATGGTGACGATGCTGCTGGGTGGGCTGTGGCATGGCGCCAGTTGGACGTTCGTGGTCTGGGGCGGTTTGCACGGATTGTATTTATCGGTGGAGCGGCTATTACGCTCCCGCTTTGCCACTCGCTTCCCCACTTATAGGCCGGGGCCAATCATGCTGGTGTTATTGGGCTTACTCACTTATGCGCTGATCAATCTGACCTGGGTGTTTTTTCGGGCGCACAGCTTTGGCAAGGCGTGGCAAATGCTGGGTGGCATGTTCGGCGCCAATGGGGATGCCAAACCTATTTTGCCCACGGTGCATCTGGTGATGGTCACGCTGATTGTCGGCGGCATTGTATGTGCGCATGGGCTGATGCGCAATCGCACACTGGAATCGGTGGTTGCGCGCACCCCGGCTATGCTGCTGTCAGCAATCGGCGCACTTATGTTATTTGCCATCGTCATTGCTCAAGGAGAAGGTAATGCCTTTATCTATTTCCAGTTCTAATATGGTCATGGCTGCTGCCGAAAAATTTGACCGTCCCGGGTTTGTCAGGCTGACCGCATCGGATCGCCCGGGTGTCGCCCAGCCGGTGCCGGAGCGCGATGTGCCAGTGCAACCTTGGGGCCGAATTTTTTTGGTGGGCATGGTGTTGTTTGTGATCCTGCTCGGCGGCTGGGAATTTTACTGGCGCGACTATGGGGTAACACCCGCCTATGCCAACAGCAATGATTCATGGGCGGCGCAGCGTCGCCGAATTGACCATGGCGAAGGCAACAGCACTGTTTTGATTGGCTCTTCACGCGTGCTATTTGATCTACAGCTACCCGTATGGGAACGTACCACCGGTAAACGCCCGATTCAATTAGCCCTTGAAGGCACTTCTCCC
>JAYWCO010000147.1:0-5846 GCA_043780475.1 Burkholderiales bacterium
CCACGCCGATGGCGCCTGCCAATGATTTTGCTTCGGGCGTTAAATGATGAGCGCCTTTTACCAGCACATTACACAGCGCGAACGCAAAACCCGCGCACAGCCCCAGCCACTCATAGCCATTACGCGGCGCCGGGAATCCCAGCTCAGGACGCCACAACATGGTGGCCGCACCCGCCATCGCCAATGCCATGGTGGCGTACCCGGTGGGGGTTAATCGCTCGCGCAAAATAAGTCTTGCAAGTGGCACTGTCCACAGCGGCGCCAGATAAAACAGCAGCACAATCCGCAGCACCTCAGCTTCCATCACTGCGACCAGATACGAGACATTGGTAATACCCGCTGAAAGACCAATCCCCAGTATCCACGGGCCATTCGAGCCAAATTCACGCCACGAGCGCCTGAATACAAGGCCCCCGACTGCAATCGAGACCAGATAAGTCAACAGGGTTGCGACCGGCACCGTTAGGCCGCTCTGGTTCATCAGGCGATACGGATACCAGAGAATACCCCATGAGGTTGCGCCCAGCAGCAGCGCGAAAATGGGCTGCAAAGTAGGGGCTAAATGCTGACGGGAGTGATGAAACAAGGGCGAGACCTTATAATGAGTTGCGCATGGTAGCCTTAATCATCATGCCGTTCGGTGAGGCCGCACTGGGTCACCAGCATACAAATCAGACAAGCGTGTAATCTCATCATTTTACCTACCCGGCATTACTCTAAACAAAATTCGCCAAACAGAAATTGAAATCCAAAAAATGAATATCGATCAGCTTCAAACTATTATTGACGCATCGTGGGAAACCCGGGCGCATCTCAATCCCGCTTCCAGTCACCATGAATTACGCGACGCAGTTGAGCACACGCTGGCCGCGCTGGATGCGGGTATCATCCGAGTCGCCGAAAAAATCGCCGGTAAATGGGTAACCCATCAGTGGATAAAAAAAGCGGTGCTGCTGTCATTTCGGCTAAACGATAATCAGGTGATGGCCGGTGACGGGCAAGCAGTTGTCGCCTATTTTGATAAAGTGCCAACCAAATTTGCCGCCTATACCGACGCCGACTTTAGGGCCGGCGGCTTTCGGGTAGTACCCCCAGCGGTGGCGCGTCGCGGTGCGTTCATTGGTAAAAATGTGGTGCTGATGCCGTCTTACGTGAATATCGGCGCCTATGTTGATGAAGGCACCATGGTTGATACCTGGGCGACAGTGGGATCTTGTGCGCAGATTGGCAAGCATGTGCATTTGAGTGGCGGAGTCGGCATTGGTGGGGTACTGGAACCATTGCAGGCCAACCCGACGATCGTTGAAGACAATTGCTTTGTAGGTGCGCGCTCGGAAGTGGTGGAAGGCGTTATCGTCGGCGAAGGCTCGGTTATTTCGATGGGTGTATTCATCGGCCAATCAACCAAAATCTATAACCGCGCCACTGGCGAAGTGAGCTACGGTAGCGTACCGCCATACTCGGTGGTGGTAGCGGGCAGCTTGCCGTCTGCCGATGGCAAATATAGCTTGAACTGCGCGGTGATCGTCAAACAAGTGGACGCACAGACGCGTTCGAAAACCAGCATTAACGATTTACTCAGAGCCTGATTATACAAGCAACACCCAAGGGAGACAGCATGGTGATTCTGGAAAAACTATTCCGCTTGATGGCGGAAAAAAACGCATCGGATATTTTCGTCTCGGCCGGCGCGGCCATCCACATAAAAATTAACGGCAACGCCATGCCGGTCAATCCGCAGATCATGTCCCCCGAAGACTGCAAGCGGGTTTGCTATGAAATTCTGAAGCCATATCAAATCGAAAAATTCGAGAAAGAGCTGGAGCTTAATTTTTCATTTCCGATTGAAGGTATCGGTAATTTTCGCGTGAATATGATGATGCAAAAAGCGAGCGTAGCCTCAGTGGTGCGCTTCATCAGCAACAACGTGCCGCCGTTTGAGAGTCTTGAATTGCCCAATGTGCTGCGTCAGGTGATTATGGAAAAACGCGGTCTGGTATTGGTGGTCGGCGCGACCGGCTCGGGCAAATCAACCTCGTTGGCGGCGATGATTGATTTTCGTAATCAGATGAAGACTGGGCATATTTTGACCTTCGAAGACCCGGTTGAATTTATGTTCACCTCGAAAAAATCGATCATCAATCAGCGTGAAATTGGCACGGATTCGCATTCCTTCCACGATGCAATGCGCAATGCGCTTCGCCAAGCGCCCGATTGTATTTTGGTTGGCGAGATTCGCGATATTGAAACCATGAAAATGGCGATGATGTATTCGCTGTCCGGCCATCTCTGTTTGGCAACGCTGCATGCGAACAATAGCTACCACGCCCTAAACCGGATTATCAATTTTTTCCCGCTCGAACAGCGCGCGGTGTTGCTCGGCGACCTGGCGGTGGCGTTGCGTTGCATCATGTCACAGCGTCTGGTCAAAAATGTTGCGGGCACGCGCACCCCCACGGTCGAGGTGTTGATGAATACCCAGAATATTGCCGATCTGGTCGAAGAAGGGCGCGTCTCGGAAATTAAGGAAGCCATGGAAAAATCTCTCACCCCAGGCTCACAAACTTTCGAGCAGGATTTATTCCGCCTGATCAAAGCCGGCAGAATTTCGGTTGAAGAAGGCATGCTCAACGCCGACTCAGCCACCAATCTATCGCTGCTGGTGGGCAACAGTGGCATGATGGAATCCTTTAAATCCACTGATCTGCCGACGAAGCCCGGCATGGGCGGCCCGAATTTTAGTGAATTCAAGATTAATTAACGACTGTTAGTTGCCAGCACAATACAGGCACTGTGGTGTAAGCTCTATTTAATATTTTCGACGTATCCCGCATGAACCGTTCGCTGCGCCAAATCGTTAGCCTCTTCGCTGTCACCGCCGTGCTGTTCACTCAGCTTGCGATGTCAGCCTACGCTTGCCCGATGCTGCTTAACCAGTTTGCTTGGCCCGCGCAGATGAATGACAATTCAGCGCAAGACTGCGATGGCATGGACATGAGCCAACCCGCACTTTGCCAGCATCACTGCGAGGATAGTCAGCAAATTGTCAATGATGCACCGGTCGAGCAACCGTCAATTACGGCGACGTCCCTTTTCGTTATCAATTTCACCGCGATGGTTCCACCATTTCAGCCATCCATCCTCGTCGCACCCTCACTGCATCACGCCACCTCCCCACCGCTTGCCGTTCGCCACTGCTGCTTCCGTATTTGACCTTCCGACGCTGTTAATCGCCTGACACCTGCGGTGTCTGGCTTTAATGATGTTCGCCTGGAGGTTATATGCGTTTCCCTTTTTTTACTGCTGTTTTATTCGTCCTTGCATTAGCCCTTGCCTATACCTCTGCCTCCGCTCGCGCGCCTTCGACAAGCTTTTCCGCTGGCCCGCTGTCATTAGACCAGGCGCAACGTCTGGCCGAGAAGGATTCGCCATCGGTAGAGGCGCAAGCCGCTGCGTTAAGGGCGGCACAGCAATCGAGCTTGAGCGCGGGCGAGCTGTCTGACCCCAAGCTCATCCTTGGCATTGATAATTTGCCCGTTGATACGTCCGACCGATTCAGCCTCACGCGTGATTTTATGACCATGCGCAAAATCGGCTTTATGCAAGAATTCACGCGCTCAGAGAAACTCAAACTGCGCGGTGACCGTGCCAACGCTGAAGTACGCAAGGAAGAAGCCATTCTCTCGCTCGCCAAAGTTAACCTTCGGCGCGATGTGGCAATTGCGTGGATTGAACGTTACTTCGCCGAGCGCCAGCTTGATCTCCTCAAAGAACTAGTGCGCGAAAGTGAATTGCAAATTACTGCGGCGCAAGCTGCGCTGGCCGGCGGCAAGGGGCAAGCCGCCGATCCTTTTGCGGCACGCCTGGCCACCGCCCAGCTTGCCGACCGAATCATTGACAGCGAGCGCCTTGTCACTCGCGCTCAAATATTTTTGGCGCGATGGATCGGCGCTGCCGCCAAACAGCCACTGGACGCAGCGCCCGCATTCGACCAGCTGCTACATCGCCACGCTGAACTGATCGCGGGCTTGGAGAGTCATCCACATTTGGCGATGTATGCGCCCTCGCAAGCCATCGCCGATAGCGATCTGCGACTGGCTGAGGCGGCCAAACATCCTGACTGGAGCCTCGAAGTCGCTTACGCACAGCGCGGCCCTGCGTTCTCAAATATGTTGTCAGTCGGGGTGCAGATTGACTTGCCGATTTTTCAGAGTCGCCGTCAGGATCCCGCCATCGCGGGCAAAGCGGCCATGGCCGAACAGATTCGCGCACAATCCGAAGAGGCCAAACGGGCGCATAGCGCCGAGATTGAGGGCATGTTGGCGGACTGGGAATCAGCCAACACCCGCCTGGACCGCTATCGCACCGAGCTGATACCGCTTGCGCATGAACGGAGCGATTTGGCACTCGCCAGCTATCGCGGTGGCAAGAGTGAGCTGGCGTCGGTACTCGATGCACGCAAAGGTGAAATCGAGGTGCGCATGAATTATCTGGTTGCACAAAACGAATTAGCGCGCGCCTGGGCCAACCTCAACTTTCTGCTCCCCGAATCAAAGGAACGCAAATGAAACCTAAATTTATACTGGTATTCGCCGCTCTAGTTATTTTGGGGCTTGGTATTGCAGGCGGGTACAGGATTGCCATGCATCGCATGATGGCCGATACCAGCATGCAAGCCAACGCCCCATCGGCGGCAGGCACTACCGATAAAAAGCCTTTGTACTACTACGACCCGATGTACCCTCAACAAAAATTCGATAAGCCCGGTAAATCACCTTTCATGGATATGATGCTGGTGCCGGTGTACGGAGATAACAGCAGCGATGGCGGCACCAGCGGCAGTGGGGTCAAAATCAGCTCACGCATGGTGCAAAATCTGGGCATTCGCACCGCAGAAGTCACGACCGGGTCTCTGGATAAAAAGTTCCAGGCAGCCGGTGCGGTGGCATTCGATGAACGCGCGGTAGCCGTGGTGCAAGCACGCGTTAATGGCTTTATCGAAAAGCTGTTTGTGCGCGCGCCGCTTGATGCCGTCATTAAAGGCCAGCCGCTAGCCGAAATTCTTGCGCCCGAGTGGGTAGCCGCGCAGGAAGAATATCTGGCCTTGCGCAAAAGCCCGCTGGCCAATGATGAATTAAGACTGGCTGCACGCCAGCGCCTGATCCTGCTCGGCATGGCGGCAGCCACCGTGGCCGCCATTGAAGCAGATGGCAAGACGCGGCCACGCATCACGCTATTCGCGCCAGTGAGCGGCGTAGTCAGTGATCTCGGCGTACGTGAAGGGATGACCGTGACGCCAGGAACGACGCTGTTCCGTATCAATGGTCTATCCACAGTCTGGGTCAATGCCGATGTGCCCGAAGCCCAGGTAGCGTGGCTAAAGCCGGCCAGTGCCATTGAAGCCAGCGTGCCCGCCTATCCCGGCGTCGTGTTCAAAGGACGCATCAGCGCGCTGCTACCGGATGTGAACGCCAGCACGCGCACCCTCAAAGCCCGTATCGAGATCGTCAATCCGAATGGACGCCTGGTGCCCGGTATGTACGCGACCGTTACGGTTATCGACGCGGCCAGGCAAGCGGTATTGCTAGTGCCAACCGAAGCGGTGATCCAGACTGGCAAGCGCGCCGTGGTGATCGTTGCAGATACCGCGCAGGATGGCAAACAACAGTTCCTGCCAACCGATGTCGAAACCGGTGCTGAAATTAATGGCATGACTGAAATCCGCAGCGGCGTTTTAAGCGGGATGAAGGTAGTGCTGTCAGGTCAATTCCTGATTGACTCTGAAGCGAGCTTAAAGTCTACGACTACCCGCATGAGCGACGTGCCTGCCGTGCCTGCGATGTCTT
>JAYWCO010000148.1:0-1970 GCA_043780475.1 Burkholderiales bacterium
GTAGCCGTCAATGCCAGTCCCGGCGGCGGTAGCGGTAATGCGGCGCTGGGTGAAACCGGCATTTTCCGCGCGATGGATGTGGACTAGCATGTGGCCTGAAGTCAATTTTGGCTATAGGGTACTAACGCATTTATGCAACTCGTTCTATTAAGCGGCCTTTCTGGTTCGGGTAAAAGTGTCGCGCTCAAGGTGCTGGAGGACACAGGCTATTTTGCAGTCGATAATCTGCCCACCACGCTGATCCCGGCCTTGGTAGATTCGCTCGAATCGAGCGCGACTAAAATCGCCATCAGTATCGATGCGCGCAGTGGCGACACGGTAGCAACGTTGCCCGCGGTGGTGAGCAATATGGCTGAGCGCGGTATCGAATGCCGCGTTATTTTTTTAGAAGCAACCGATGATGCGTTGCTGCGCCGTTTTTCTGAAACTCGCCGTCCGCATCCATTGGCCGAGCGTGTCACCGGTGGTGTTGCTGCCTGCATTATTGAAGAGCGTCGCATGCTGGGCGCGATTGCTGAGTTAGGCCATTGCATCGATACCTCCGATGTAAGCCCCAATACCCTGCGTGGCTGGATTAAAGACTGGTTAAAACTGGATCGTTCGCGCATCGCGTTGACGGTGCAATCGTTCGGTTTTAAACACGGCATTCCATTGGATGCTGATTTTGTGTTTGACGCGCGTTTCCTGCCTAATCCATTTTACGATCCAAAATTGCGACTGCTCAGTGGCCGCGATGCCGCCGTCAAAGCATTCATGGCTGCAGACCCGAATGTAGAGCATTTCACGGCTGATATAGCCGCCTTTATTTTGCGCTGGCTACCGTTATTTGCGCGCGATAATCGTGCCGGTATGATGATCGCGGTGGGTTGC
Organism: Burkholderiales bacterium; assembly: GCA_043780475.1. GTDB lineage: Bacteria > Pseudomonadota > Gammaproteobacteria > Burkholderiales > Usitatibacteraceae > UKL13-2. The sequence continues at coordinate 871 of JAYWCO010000148.1, forward strand.
ACAGGTGGCCAGCATCGCTCGGTTCGCATTATTGAAACTCTGGCGCAGCGCTTCAGTATCGACCACCAAGTGTTGATACGCCACCGCGATATAAACGATATTGCAAGTGAGCCAGTTTGAAAAATACCTAACCATGGATTCCATCATAAATCCCGCCACTATCTCTGCCTCTGCCTCTGCCCCTGTCCCTGCCAATTTCACGAAAGCATTTATTTTTGATCAAGTCGATTATTACTACTGTTGCCGATTCCCTGCTGAAGCCGGCCGCCCCCGCGTCTTTTGAATTACCCATCTTCCCGCTAGGTTCCGTGTTGTTTCCCGGCGGCACCATGGCGCTCAAGATATTTGAGACGCGCTATATGGATATGGCCAAGGTTTGCTTGAAAAAAGCGCTGCCGTTCGGCATTGCGCTTATTGCAGCAGGCAATGAAGCCGGTATCCCTGCGACTCCCCACCACATCGGCACGGCCGCACGCATTACGGATTGGGATATGCCCGACCTAGGCGTGCTGCGCGTCACGGTAACAGGCGCAGCGCGGTTCCGCATCATTGAGCAGCGCGTCGAAAAAAATGGCCTCATCGTGGCGACGGTAGAAAGCATTGGCGCGGACATAAGCACAAACACGATGACCGGCAGTCATGAATTTGAGGCGTGTGCCCAATTTTTGAAAAAAGTCATAGCGCAGATCGACGGCGCCCAATATTTACAGGATGAGGCGATGCTGATGGATGTGAGTTGGGTCAGTTTTCGGCTCACCGAATTATTGCCTTTCAGCAGCACCATCAAACAAAAAATGCTTGAGCTGACCGATGCCCGGATGCGGCTGGAAGTGCTACATCGCTTTTTACGCGAACAGCAGTTAATCGTTGCTTAGCAACTAGCGCGCGAGCTAATTGAGCCCAGATTTGGTTCTTCATTTGGCTTTGTGCAAACGCTGCCCAAGTCGTTAAAAGCCGAGTTGTCATATGGGCTTCATAGTGCGCTGATGGTCGTGTGATAAAGTAAGTGCTTCGAAATTCTGAATTCTCTCCATGGACGAATCCCCCAAGCGCTCGATGTTGGAGCGCCTCTCTTCTTTGTTGCTGCGCGAGCCGGAAGA
>JAYWCO010000149.1:0-1758 GCA_043780475.1 Burkholderiales bacterium
CCGGCTTATGGGTGGGCCAACTTTAGCCCCGCGCATATTCCTTGGCACAAACATTGGTTTTGGTTTGCGCCGACGGACTACTGGGTGTCGTCCCTACTCGTTAGTTTTTTACTTTGGTTTTCGTATAAAAAACAGCAGAGGAAATGAAGGAACGTTAGCAACGCATCCAAATTTCCTTGTTCAAACTATTCATGCAGATGCGGCTCGTAAGCCGCATCTGATTAATAGCGATACATTTGATTATTTTCAACACGCACGCGGTCACCGATACGCAAATCACCCACACTGTCCAAATTGATGGTTTGATAATCGCCGTTATTCAAACGCACGCCCACCGTGTAGTACGGCGCGGTTGCTTGACGGTTTTTATCGATTTGATGACCGATCAATGCGCCGCCTGCAACCCCTGCCACCGTGGCGACGGTTTTACCGGTACCGCTACCGACTTGATTGCCCAATACGCCGCCGACAACCCCGCCGATGACAGTGCCAACCCCTACGCCGGTATTCGCTATGCCGGCTTTTGATTGTTGGATAGTTTCGACGACACCATAGGCAACATAATTTCGGCTGTAGTCCGTGTCGGTAGTCGCTTGGCGTTGATCAGTTGTGGCACAACCTGCCAAACCTAGCGCAAGCAAACCTGCCAATAATAAAGAACGTGTTTTCATGGGAGCCTCCTGAGTGAAAGTGAAAGGTCAGGATAGGCCGCCTCCACGAAGCAGTCGGTTCGTTATCGAACATAAGGGTAGCTAGCGGAATTAAATCAGAATTTAATGCCAATACAACTGGATATGCTGATCATTCAGGAGCCGTTGAGCCAAACACCGGCCATAAACAAACCCCTCACGCCTGCAAAAATGCTTTCACTGATTCATTTATCTGCGTAAAAAGATGCGCATCTAAACAATCCAGCACGCGCACGTCGCCCATGCCCCGCAACCAAGTCATCTGCCGCTTGGCGAGTTGGCGCGTGGCGGCCAGGCCTTTATCACGCAGCGTATCGCGATCGAATTCACCGTCCAGATATTGCCACGCTTGGCGGTAACCGACGCAGCGCATGGAGGGCATCAGCGCATTCAAAGCGTAATTTTCACGCAGCCACTTCACTTCTTCAATCAAGCCTTTCGCTAGCATCGCATCGAAGCGATCGGCGATACGCTGATGCAATACTGCGCGATCACTTGGCATGAGCCCGATTGCCATGGTGCGATACGACAAGGGCTCGGGCGTCCCACGCGTCATGAGAGATGACATGGGCTCACCGGCGAGCTCATACACTTCTAGCGCGCGTTGGATGCGTTGCGGGTCGGTGGGCTGAAGCCGCGCTGCGGTTTCGGGATCGACTCGCGCCAGCTCGGCGTGCATGCCTGGCCAACCGATCTCGGCGGCGCGCGCATCAAGTACGGCACGCACCTCCCTATCAGCCTCGGGCAGATCGCTCAGGCCTTCGCGCAAGGCTTTGAAATAAAGCATGGTGCCGCCGACCAACAGCGGAATGTTGCCGCGTGCGGTGATCTCAGCCATCAGGCGCTGCGCGTCCCGGCAAAACTGTGCGGCGGAGTAGCGCTCGGTCGGCTCGATGATATCGATCAGGTGATGCGGTGCAATGGCCAGCGTGGCGGCATCGGGTTTGGCAGTGCCGATATTCATGTGGCGATAAACCAGCGCGGAATCGACGCTGATGATTTCAAATGGGAAGCGCTGCACCAACTCCACCGCGATGCCGGTTTTGCCGCTGGCGGTGGGGCCCATGAG
>JAYWCO010000150.1:0-2164 GCA_043780475.1 Burkholderiales bacterium
GCGAAATTCGTGGGCGTTAATAATGCCGGTGAGTTGCATATCGTGAGCCTGCCCCTGACTCTGACCGGCGGTCTCGAATTTGAGCGTGCTTAACTGAAAGTGTTTGAGAATGGGGCCTTCAATAAAGGTGACATCCTGAATATTTTCAAGCGGGATGGTTTTTTCAACCTGCACGAGAATGCCTTTTCGGTAGCGTAGCGATTTCTCGCCCAGCTCGCATTCCAGCTTGGCAAAATAATGTCGCGCCCACCATTGCCCCGCGCCCAAAAACCAGATGATGGCCAGTGGAATACCGATGAACGTCATACAAAGCGTAAAGCCGATAGTGATCACCAGATAGGGGCGAATGAGCGGGTTGAAGCTGGCCTTGATCAGCTGCGTATGCGGATGGGCAAGATCTGGATGCGCAGAATCAACATTGATGATCGGGGTCGGAAGGTTTGCAGAATTCATGAATTAAGCCTCGTGGATGGCATCAAGTAAACTCTTACTTTGCCGTCCTATCTTACAGCCCTGATTCACACAGCGCACAACGCATGCACTCCCCCATTTTTCTACTCCTTCAGCTGTTCGAAAGCGCCCCATGTGCGGCATAAGCGGCTTTATTGCGATCACCCCCGCCTCAGACTATGACAAAGCGGCCACGTTAAGGCGCATGAATCGCACGCTGGCGCATCGCGGGCCTGATGCCGAAGAATATGCAGAATTAGGTGCGGCCTATCTGGGTCATCGCCGCCTGGCGGTGATTGATATTGAAGCAAGCCGCCAGCCCATGACGACCGCAGATGGGCGCTACACCCTGCTCTATAACGGCGAGCTTTATAACTACAAAACCTTGCGCGCCGAATTGCAGGCACTGGGCCGCCGCTTCCGTACGGCCGGCGATACCGAGGTAACGCTGCAGACGATCGCACAATATGGCGACGCCGCGCTCGACAAACTACAAGGCATGTTTGCCTTCGCCTGCTGGGATGCCGAAACCCAAACCCTGTTTATGGCGCGTGACCATTTGGGCGTGAAGCCGTTTTATTATTTTTTTAATGGGCAGGTTTTCGCGTTTGCGTCCGAGATAAAAGCGTTACTGGAACACCCATCCGTTTCGCGCGAGATCAATCTGGATGCGCTCGGCTTGTTTCTGGAATGCCAATATATTCCTGCGCCATTAACCATTTACAAAAATATTCGTAAATTACCGGCTGGGCATGCGCTTAAGCTGGCGAATGGCAAACTGCATGAATGGTCGTACTGGAATCCAAGCTACGCGGTGAAGCCTGATTGGGACGAGGCAGAATCGCTGGCCAGGCTCGACAGCGAGCTGCGCCGGTCAGTGGAATCTATGTTGATGGCCGATGTGCCGCTGGGTGCTTTTGTGAGTGGCGGGATTGATTCCAGTTTAATCGCCGCGATCATAACTGACCTGACCGGCAAGCCCATTGAGACTTTTAATTTGGGCTTTCAGGATAATCAAAAAGTCAGCGACACCACGCAGAGTGAGCATGTTTATGCTGAACGCGTGGCTCAACATATCGGGGCTAATCATCACGCGCTGATGGTCACGCCAAATGATGTGCTCGTCGCCTTTGATAGCTGGGTAGAGGTGTTTGATGAACCGTTTGGTGATCAAGCGGCGCTGCCCACCATGCTGCTCTCAAAACTGACGCGCCAGCATGTGACGGTGGCTCTGACCGGCGAAGGCGCAGATGAATTATTTTCGGGCTACAGCAATTATCGCAAGCGGGTAGCGGAGGAGCGTTTTACCCGTATTTTGGGCGCGCCCCTGTCACCGTTGCGTGCCGCGATTCCCCTCATGCCTGCTTCGGTGCAAAAAGATCGCGTTATGAAAGCGATTGGCCTGCCGCTCGCGCAGCGCTATGCCACGATCCCCAATGTGTTTGATCGCGCCACCCATGCCGGGTTATTTTCTGACGCCATGTTGCACCAGCAAAAAACCCATATTGCGGACTATGCAGCAAAGTTTTTTGATGAATGTGATGCCAAGGATTACATCGAAAAGCTCATGTATGTCGATATGCGGCTGTGGTTGCCGGATGATTTACTGACCAAGGTTGATCGTGCCACGATGGCGTATTCGCTGGAGGCGCGGGTGCCCTACCTTGATCATCAATTTGTTGAATTTGTGGCCAAGCTCCAGCCTGCGCTCAAA
>JAYWCO010000151.1:0-2012 GCA_043780475.1 Burkholderiales bacterium
TGCGCCACCCCTGCGACCGAAGGCATGAAGGTACAAACATCTTCCGAATACGCGAAAAAGGCGCAGGAAGGTGTGATGGAATTTTTGCTGATTAACCACCCGCTGGATTGCCCGATTTGCGATCAGGGTGGTGAGTGTCAGCTACAGGATTTGGCCGTTGGCTACGGCAATGGCGCATCGCGCTATCAGGAAGAAAAGCGCGTGGTCGTGAATAAGAATTTAGGCCCGCTGATTGCAACCGATATGACGCGTTGCATTCACTGCACCCGCTGCGTACGCTTCGGACAGGAAATCGCCGGGGTGATGGAGCTGGGTCAGGCCGGGCGCGGTGAGCATTCGGAAATTCTGGCGTTCGTCGGCAAAACCGTTGACTCTGAATTGTCGGGCAATATGATTGATCTTTGTCCGGTCGGCGCGTTGACCTCCAAGCCGTTCCGCTACTCTGCGCGCACTTGGGAATTATCGCGCCGCAAGTCGGTATCGCCGCATGATGGCCTCGGCTCAAATCTGATCGTGCAAGTCAAGCAAGACCGTGTGATGCGGGTGCTGCCGCTGGAGAATGAGGCGATTAATGAATGCTGGTTGTCGGACAAAGACCGGTTCTCATACGAAGGTTTAAATTCGCCTGAACGCCTTACCAAGCCGATGGTGAAAACGAATGGTGTATGGGCTGAGGCGGAATGGCCGGAAGCGTTGCAGGCGGTGGCGGATGGCTTGAAGTGCGTGAAAGCGCAGCATGGTGCCGATGCGATCGGTGCGTTGGCCTCACCTCACCAAACCCTTGAAGAGCTTTATTTGTTCAATAAAGTTATGCGCGGCTTGGGTTCAAACCATATCGATACGCGCTTGCGTCAAGGAGATGCGCATGCTGACCAGCATGCCTATAACCATGCAACCGGCGCGCGCTGGCTGGGCATGAAGATTGCAGATATTGCGGCATTGCAAAGCGTGCTGATTGTGGGTTCTACTTTGCGCAAGGATCACCCCTTAATCGCCAACCGTTTCCGCCAGGCGGCGAAAAAAGGTTTGCAAATTAACCTGGTTCATTGTGTTGATGATGAGCTGTTGATGAAGGTGGCGAACAAGGCGATTGTCCGCCCGAGCGCGTTAGCTTTTACGCTGGCAGCGGTGGCGCAAGCCTTGGCCGGTATAAAAGGCGTATCGCTATCTGCCGAAGTGGCCTCACTCATCGGCTCGGCATCCTTGTCGAACGAAGCAGGCGCGGATGTAAAAAACATTGCGCAAAGCCTGGCTGATAAAGAAAAGTCCGCCGTGTTCCTCGGCAATCTCGCCCAGCATCATCCGCACTTCACCGCACTGCATCTACTCGCGCAAGAAATTGCCCGCTTGTCCGGTGCGACGCTGGGTTTCTTGGGCGAAGCGGCAAATAGCGTGGGGGCGGATGCGTTGACCTTAAATTCAAACTCTAGCATTGGCGAGCTAATTGAGCCAAAAATAGCTGGAAAACCCCGCCACGCCTATGTTTTGCTTGGTGTAGAGCCGGAGCTTGATTGCTACTCGCCGCTAACCACCATCAACGCCTTGAAGTCGGCTGAATTTGTTGTCGCGCTTTCCGCGTTTCAAACATCAGCCCATGAATATGCGGATGTGATACTGCCGATTGCGCCCTTCACCGAAACAGCGGGCACGTTCGTGAACACCGAAGGGTTGGTGCAAACCTTCAATGGTGTGGTCAAGCCGTTAGGCGAAACGCGCCCTGCCTGGAAAGTCATTCGGGTGATGGGTAATTTGCTGGGTCTTGATGGCTTCGAGCAGGATAATGTTCAGGCGATTCGGGCAGACATCGCGCCTGACTTGCAGGCATGGGTGAATGCTAAATTGAATAACCAGATTCACGTCACCGAGCTCACCGAGGTGGCGCTCCCGGCTCCTGCCACGACCGTTGAGCGCATCGGCGAGGTGCCGATTTATGCGGCAGACCCGCTCGTTCGTCGCGCGCCGTCACTGCAAAAATCAGCCGATGCTAAAAACGCAAAATTTGCATTTTTGGC
>JAYWCO010000152.1:0-1837 GCA_043780475.1 Burkholderiales bacterium
GTTGTCATGTTTATTCCAATCTCAATTCACGCATCTTGCGCAGATACTTGCGGCATTTCTAAAACCAGGGTCGATCGCAACAACCCTTAAATGCGGGAGCCGAATTATAGCCCGTGTCGAGATGAAAACGCAATTAAAACGACGGGCATGTGACTATTTGCGAGGCCGCAGGCAGCGCCCAAACCTGTTCTTTTGTTGTTAGGTGCTGCGTGCCAGGTATTAGTTGCTCGGCGCCATTAACCGTAAGGCGGTAAGCTGGGTTACCGCCAGCGCATTAGTGGCCGCTACGCCAATACCCAAGAAACGCCCTGTAGATGAATACACCCGATATTCGCCCGCTGGCCGGGATTGAATTTCAACCACCTGGCCATGCTCAAACCCTAGGCTGGGCAAGGCCTCCAGGGCCATTTCGGGTAGCGCCATGGATAATGAATCAACCGGTTTTAGCAAACGATCACGTTCATCCATTGCGCTATTTTCAAGTGTCTCAAGGGTTATCGCATCCGCAATGCTGTAGCCACCAGTAGCGGTTCGCCTGAGCCCAGTCAGGTGCGCGCCGCAGCCTAATGCTTCACCCATATCCTGGGCGAGGACACGGATGTAAGTGCCCTTGCTCACTTTGGTCTTGATGATAAGTTGCACCCCATCGAACGACTGCATTTGCAGGCTATAAACCTCGATAGGGCGAGCTACACGTTCAATCTCAATGCCTTGCCGTGCGAGCTTATACAGGGGCACGCCGTCCCGCTTCAATGCAGAATACATCGGCGGGATCTGGGCCTGCGGGCCAACAAATGCGCTCAACACACGCTCAATATCAGCTTGGGTAACGCAAATCTCGCGCTGCTCCATCGGCATACTTTCGGTGTCTCCGGTCGGCGTACGTCCGCCTAAACGTAAGGTTGCGTCGTAACTTTTTTCAGCATCCAGCATAAAGCGGGAAAATTTGGTCGCTTCACCAAAACACAGCGGCAGCAAGCCTGTGGCGAATGGGTCCAGCGTGCCGGTATGTCCCGCTTTTTCAGCCTGGAAAAGCCATCTGGCGCGGCCCAGCGCGGCAGTGGACGACAGGCCGACCGGCTTGTCGAGCAACAGCACACCGGTTAAACGGCGGCGTACACGTGGCGCGCCTGGGTCAGAATTTTTAGTCAAAACCGATCTGCGCTGCGGTAGCGAGATTATTCAGGATGTTTCGCGTCATCGGCGACGGCATCATCGATCAGCTTGGAGAGTCTCACGCCACGCTCTACCGAATTATCAATCGCAAAATGCAAGTCCGGCACGGTACGAATGGTCAAGCGCCCCGCCAACTGCGAGCGTAAAAACCCGGCCGCACTTTGCAAGCCTTGCTGACAGGATTTTACTTGTGCCTCAGCACCGAGCGAGGTAAAAAAAATCTTGGCGTGAGAGTTGTCACGCGTCAGCTCAACATCAGTCAGCGTCACCATCGTCACTCTGGGATCACGCAGCCCCAAGCGAATAATGTCCGACAGCTCACGCTGAATGGCATCAGATATTTTTTTGTTACGGGTTTCGCTACTCATGGTTTGGTTGCAATCATTTAATTGAAATCAGCACGCCGCTTGCGGGCAAAATCAAGCGAGCGTCCTGGCAACTTCAACTTGTTCAAACGCTTCAAGAACATCGCCGACGTTGATGTCATTAAAGTTTTTCAGCGAGAGCCCGCATTCAAAGCCTGATTTCACTTCTTTTACATCGTCTTTGAAACGCTTCAGGGAATCCAGCTCGCCGGTATGAATAACCACGCTGTCGCGCACCAGGCGAACGCTCGATGAACGCTTGATAATGCCGTCTGTAACATAACAGCCCGCGACCG
>JAYWCO010000153.1:0-9498 GCA_043780475.1 Burkholderiales bacterium
ACGAGCGCTCGGTTGATGTGCAGGCCACGTTACTGGCGCTCACCGCTTGGTCAATTACCGATCATGTGGTCCGCTACGCACCCACTGCAGCGCGGCTGCTCATTTGCGGGGGCGGCGCTTACAACAGCGCATTGATGCAGGCAATCGCCGGCCGTTTCCCCAACGGCGTTGTAGAAAAAGTGGATGCTTACGGCGTCCCCGCACAGCAGGTTGAGGCAATGGCGTTTGCCTGGCTGGCGAAGCAATGTGTTGAACGCCATGCGATCAATCTGACCGCCACCACGGGCGCGCGTCATGCGTCGGTGTTGGGCGCTTTTACATCCAAGCTATAAGACAAACAGGCAAATTCAAACTGGCCAAGTGGTGCGGTGTTAAAGCACCGCGCCCGCGAAGGCGCACCAAAGCTGGCAGCGAGTAGGGTTTAAAAAATCGATGTGAAACTTGAGCCGGCGACGGCTTGCTTTGAACGTATTTAGGAGGAACCCTCAAAAATATTTTGGAGTCCACTCGGCCAGTGTTCACAAAATAATTCACGTTGGCCCTTAGCCATCTAGCATGCTCAGGTGGTTAAAGGAAGCCTCAGATTTCTAGTGCCATTAATCTAATGCAAAGCAATCAACAATAGAATTTTAGACATCAATGAAATTAAGCAAAAAAATCCTGATCTACTCTTTGATCTTGATTGGCCTAGCGGCTATTTTGACTTACTGTTTTCGTGAGGTTAAAGATCGTCAGTGGGTGTCACAAAATTCTACGTTTAAAAAAGTAGATGCGTTGGATGCCAAAATAGTCAGAATAAAGACTAAGGCAACAATGTACCCGCCTGAAAACTTGCCGCCCTTTGATGCACCCCTAGTCACAACGCTACCTTCACTATTGGTGGCATCTGAAGCAGGTAACTATCGTGCATCATGTCGCCTCGCATCCACCATTCGAAGATGCCAAGTCACGTCAGAGTTATTTGTAAGCATTGGTACATTAACGGGTGAGCTTGCGAAATAGCAGCAGCGCATGAGCGCTGGTCTTGAGAGCACTGACGCTGCGGTTCAGGCTGAAGTTACGAAGCGGCAGTTTGAGGAAGCATCATGGGCAAATATGTGCAACGGGTTTAACACTTCAATGGCAGAGCCTGCATGGAAGTACCAATATCAAGCGGCCACACAAGGGCATATCCCATCTATGGTGGATTTTGCTTTTGCGCCAGCGTTGGCAGACTATGGCTTTTTTAATATATTTTATTCGGCAGACAAGTTGGGATGGAGCGTTTACGAGCATGACGCAAGTCTGATGTTAAGGCAGGCGGCAGACTCGGGTAATCTTAGAGCAATTTCTATTCTGACCTCGGCGCTCCAAGGGCGGAAGGGACTGGGTGAACGTGGCATTTTGCTCGCGCAGCCGGACAAGGCAGAAGCAGCAAAATATGCATTCGTTTATAGAATGCTGGCATCAGAGAAAGATGCTCAAAACATAGATAAACGGACGCTGCCTGAGCTACGTAAGCACCTAACTGTAGAAGAATTATCACGAGCAGAAATGGAAGCAAAACTCATGTTGAGTAATATTCCCGGAGACTATATTAATAAACAGCTTGAACAAACCGAGCCACGCTATGGGAAAGGGGATCGGTGTGCCCACGACTAAATCAAGTGTGCGAATGCATGCCATCCCAGCGCTCCCACGCTGCGACTGCTGCAACGGCCCAATCAAATTGGGCCGCGAACGAAACAGAAATGAGCAAAGGAGATTTCGCTGCTGACCATGCCGCGTCATGCTACTAGCGTTTTAAGCGTGCGAGCATCCCCGCCAACATCAGGTGTTTTACCCCGCGTGCCTGGGTGTCGTCGGCGAGCTTAATGGCTTCTGCCCGGTGGCTATCAGCACCGCAGGCGCGATTGTTCAACTGCCATTCATGCGCGAGTGCCGCGTCTTCAATGGTATCGACTGCATAACGAATCACTTCGCGGTCGCGCGCAATAATTTGCATGCTGATGGCCAGCGATTTTTCAAGCGCTTGGCAAGCCGTGGCGCGACCAGCTGGCGTATACATCCGTGCTAATCCCGCATACAGCCGCGCTTGTAGCGCCAGTGCTTGCACGCTGTCTTGGTTAGCGCTGGTTTCAGTTTCGCCGATTAAAGCAAGCTGCGCACTAATCGCGCGCGCGTTACCGTTACCGTTGCTGATAGCGTTGTCGTGATCGATCTGTGCCATGAGCATATTTTGCATATTGCGGCCGCTGCGTGCGAGCGTGATGGCAAATTGATTACTCGGCATCAGCTTAAGCAACGTCGTCGCCGTTTCGCGCTGCTGGCGCAGATAAGGCACAACATCACGCCTATCTTGCTCGCGCCCGGCGCGCATCATGTAATTAGCTGTTTTGGTTAAGACCAGCAGTATTTGCAATTGCGCGCCCGCGTCGCCGTTGCTCGATTCCGTAAAGGGGGCGAGATGATGATACGCCCGCTGCGCAATTAAGATTGCGTTCGCAAAATCACCCTGCTGTGAATAAATAGACGCGAGCTCAATTTCTGCCATGGGTATGAGCATTTGATACGGCACGGGGTTTTTTGCGATGCTTGCCAATGTTGAAAGAATGGTCAGTGATTGACCAAGGCCAGCATATGCGCTCGCGAATTCACCGCGACACGCACCTGCCATGCCCGTCTCGATTAATGACGACGCGTATTCTGACTGCGCATCGGTATCGGTGGCTTGTGCGCTGGCGAGTGCCTTAAAAAAGTCGGCTTTTGAAGCGAGAAAATTAAATCCTTGGGCCGAATGGCCGCGCGTGTTTGAGCCCGCACAGCTGTCGACTTCGCCGCGCAGGCGATAAAGTTTTGCCAATATGTTGGCAGCAGCGATTGCCTTTTGCACACCCGCTTTTTCAATCGCAGGCTCCAGCACCGCGATACCACGTGAGATCAACGGCAGCGCATCATTACTGGTGCCGGCGGCGTTTTCAACATCGGCCATTTCTTGCAGCGTTGACGCCAGCGACGCAGCATTTGTCACATTAAGCGGATCAGCCTTGAAAGCGGCTTCGCGCAGTGCCAGCGCTTGTTTGAAATGTCGACGCGCCACCTCTGGCTCACCTTTATTGGCGCTCCAGGTTCGGCCGTAAATCGCGCCGAGTCGCTCGTAGCCATCTGCTACTTCTTTAAGCAATCCCGCGTTGCCACCGGCATCGACGGCCAGCGCATCGAGATAAGCAACGCTGTCTTTGGCTAGTTTCTCGCGCAGGGCCAGCGAATTCTGAAGCTTTTCAACATCATCGTAATAATCAAATAATATTTTTCCCGCCAGTGTGCGCACATCGCCAAAGCGTTTTTCAGCCAATGCCCGTTCGCGTTCAGCAATGCTTGCCTGCCACGCTACAGCGCTCGTACCTGCCACCGTGAGCAACACCAAGGCGACGCTAACGGTCGTGAGCAGCTTGTGCCTGCCGATGAATTTGCGTGTGACGTAGCCCCAGGTTAGCTTTTTTGCGGTGATCGGTTGGCCGTTTTGCCAGCGTTGTAAATCATCGGCTAAAGCGGCAACCGTCGGATAACGCTCAAGCGGATTTTTGGCACAGGCTTTCGCGAGAACGATATCGAGATCACCTTTAAGCTCATGACTAAATGCAGATTGATAAACCGCGGCCAAGGTACTGGCATCGGCCACATCATCTTCTACTACCACCCGCATGACGGCGGCAACATTGGTGGTATTGGTGGTTGACATGCGCGGATAAGGGCTTGAACCCGCCAGCAACGCATACAGCAGCGCACCCAGCCCATAGACATCGGTCGCGACGCTGACCGTCTGGCCTTTAACCTGCTCGGGGCTGGCGTAGCGCGGGGTAAAAAGTAATGCGCCCGCATGGGTTAAATCCTGAATGCCTTCTCCTTCGAGCAAGCGCGCAATACCAAAATCTAGCAGCTTCGGCTCGCCCGTTGGGTCGATCAAAATATTGGACGGCTTGATATCGCGATGAATTAATAGCTGCTGGTGTGCGCTCTGTAAGGCGCTGCAAATTTTCTGCACCAGCGCGACTCTTTTGGCTAGCGACAAATGATGCACCAGGCTGTAACGATCTATGCTGCTGCCTTCGACATATTCCATCACAAGATACGGGGTGCCATCGGCGGCTGTCCCGCCATCGATTAAGCGCGCGATATTCGGATGATTCAACCCTGCCAATGCCTGCCGTTCACGCGCCATGCGCGTGGCGTCTTGACGTCCTGCCCCGCGTAGGAGCTTGATCGCGGCCTGCTGCTGATAGGCGCCATCGGCGCGATCTGCCAGGTAAACCACGCCCATACCGCCACGCCCTACTTCTCTGACTAACCGCCATGCTCCAACAGTTTGTCCCGCCAAGGCAGAATCAGGCTCGGCCAGAACGCCCGTTGTGTCAGCCGGCAAGCGGGCAGGAGAACTCAAAAAACCAGCGCCTCCCGCCATGCCAAGATCAACACTGAGTAGCGATTCAACCTCGGCGCGCAGCTCGGGCGCATCGGCACATTTCGATTCAAGAAATGCACCACGCTCGGCCACGGGAAGTTCAAGCGCATCCGCAACAATCTCTTTAGCGCGTTGGTAATCAGCGGCAGTTATCATTTTGACTTTTAGGTTATGGGTCTAGGTGGGGTTGAGGCCGGGGAGCAGGCGCAGGACGTGCCAAGTTTTTTTTGAGGGTTAATTAAGTGACGGCACGCTTCAAGTACAAACGCGCCACCGCCCACTCACGTTTAATCGTAGCGGGGGATAGTGACAAGGTGTCTGCAGTGTCGGCTATCGACAGACCCGCAAAATATCGTAACTCAACAATTTTGGCTTGTCGCGGATCGATGAGGGCTAAGGACTTGAGTGCCTCATCTAGCGCAATAACATCAATGTCGTTATGCAATACCGCTTCGATTTCACTTTCTATGGTGGCACCTGTCAGCGTCAATTTAGTCCATTTGCCGCCGCGTTTCTGCGCCCGGTGGGCATGGGCATAATCGACCAGGATCTGGCGCATGGCACGCGCCACAATGGCGCGAAAATGTTTCGCGTCGTGCCATTTCACGTGTGTATTTGCCAGCTTGAGATAGGCCTCATGCACCAAACCAGTCGCAGACAAAGTGTGATCAGTGCGTTCCCGGCGTAGCTGTGCGGACGCAACACGTTTTAGCCGGTTATATACCGCAGCAATTTCCTCGCTGGCTGACGGCGCATCGGGTGCATCGGGCGAGTTAGAGGAATCAGGGGAATCAGGGGAATCGTTCACGTGATTGCTCGACTATGTTGAGTTTTTTAGGCTGTAGGCTGACTGAATAATTATACGATCAGCCAAGCGTGTGCCGCACTATCTGTTGGCATGGGTACTTTTTTTCGTGCCGAAGGAACGAGCGTCCGCTTGAAGAAAGGGTTAGGCGTCACGATCGATTTGCCTCGGGTTGACGGTCTTCGGTGAAGGCTTTGCTTTCGCATCGTTCTGAGACCTTTCGATCCTGCCCGTAGCTTCATCAATGAGCACGCCAGCAAATGCTACGCCAGCGCCAAAGACTACTCAAAGCGGAACACCAATGGCCCCTCCAAGCGCCGAAATGCCGGCGCCTTGACCAGAAAACACGAGCGCGGCGACAGCCCCAACCGAAAGTGCGAGACGTCCAGGAAGACCGCGTTCGTCCCACCCTACGCGCTTGATTTCGGCACCTAGAAACGTGACAAATAAGCGGATGGTACCTGATTGGATGGTCAGGCGAACGGCTCTCTTTGCCGTCTCTCGAGCTGGAAGATTTGCATCGCGAATAGCAATAAGCTGCGATGCCCAAAACAGGAGCGCCGCTCGCTCCTCGCGAGACGCTTGATCGAGATAGGCGGTTGCTAGATGATGCCCAGCAATCGGCTTGGGAGTGTCGGCAACGGGTACGAGCGCTATGGCTTGGCTACGCTTGAGAAGGCTCTTTCTTTGGCACTCAGAGCGCCGGAATCTTCCTAGATCGGAGTCGTACATCCGCACCGGCGCGCGATCACGAAAAAACCTATGGCAAACAGTCTCTATCCAAGCTGCTTCTACCAGCCTTTCATGCTCGCAGTGGCAACAGACCAACGTGTCGCCAACTTTGATGTTTCCGATATGCATATGACGCCTAGCGAAGTTGTAAAACAACCCAATCTCACCGTGAACATGAGGGATGGTGTTGAACCGAGATGGAAATCTCAAACCCTAAAATCAAAAGAGCCGTGGTGAATAATTTTTGAAGTGCCGCTACGATCATTGCTGAATTATCTTGCCACCTAAACTGAAAAATTCGATTGATACCATTTGCTCACGGCCAACGTACCGACGGGTTGCCGAGCTAGGTATGCAGCGACTTTCTGTGACGTAGCGTCTTTGCAGAACAACGGTGGCAGGTAGCTGTTGTCGAGGTAGATCATGCCGCGTCAAGGAGCTCGCGCAGCGCATTGGCACTGCTACCCTCGCGAGCGAGCAACTGCTGGCGCAGCTTGGCGAGACGCGCCAATGGCAGCGGCTGCTTGACCGTATCAGCAGGCGCCTCACGCGCGATCAGATAACCGTATCGAGTAATAACGACTTCTTGGCCGGACTTAACGGTGTTCAGTAATTTGCTCAAATGAGATTTCAAAACAAAACCTTTGCAAGTAATGGGGGCGTTGACTGCGCGGAATTATAGTCATTTTGCCGCGACGAAGAATATGATGGCAGCCGCCCATTTCGACGTTGTCGTCGCTGGCAACCCCTCGAAATGTGAAATCATAGATCGCTATTCGGCGAGGCGTTTGAAGCATTTTGCTCCAAGAACCCCGCCAGTGCTTGTGTTTGTATTTTCGTTTGTATTTTCATTTGCGCTTATGTTTGCCGCCCTCAACATCGCTTCAGACTACTTCATCCCCTGCTTGGTCTTGTCCAAAACCGTCATCGCAGTCGACAACATGGAAGCGACATCGGCAATATTCGCCGGCACGATCAGGGTGTTGCCGACCTTGGCGAGATTGCCGAATTGCTCAACATATTTTTCGGCGATTTTAAGATTGGCGGCTTGCTGGCCGCCGGGCGCTTCGAGTGCGGCGGCGACCTGGCGCACGGCGCTCGCGGTGGCTTCGGCAACGGTGGTGAGCGCCTGGGCTTCACCTTGTGCTTTGTTGATGGCAGCGGCCTTCTCGCCTTCGGATGCGAGGATCGCGGCCTGGCGTTGGCCATCGGCCATGTTGATTTCCTGTTGACGCACGCCTTCTGATTTTGCAATCAGGGCGCGTTTTTCACGCTCGGCGGTAATCTGCGCCTGCATGGAACGCAGGATGGATTCAGGCGGGGTGAGGCTCTTGATTTCGTAGCGCAATACTTTCACGCCCCAGGTGCGGCCCGCCTCATCAAGTACGCTCACCAGTTTATGATTGATCTCGTCGCGCGACTCGAAGGTTTTATCCAGCTCCATCTTGCCAACTTCACTGCGCAAAGTGGTCTGTGCGAGCTGTGAGATGGCGGCGAGATAATCGCTTGATCCATAGCTGGCGAGTTTGGGATCAACGATTTGGTAATAGATCACACCGTCAACTGCTAACTGGGTGTTGTCGCGGGTAATACAAACCTGCTCGGGAATATCGTGTGGGGTTTCCTTCAAAATATGGCGATACGCAACCCGATCAAAAAACGGCACGATCACATTCAGGCCCGGCTCCAGCACCGCGTGAAATTTACCCAGACGCTCCACCACCCACGCGCTTTGCTGCGGCACGATGCGCACCCCTTCGATGACAAACACAATCACGGTTGCCAGGAAGAAAAACGGTACCGCATAGCCGCGTGTGTCCGGTATAAACGCGATGATCGCGGTGGCGATGAGGACGGCAAAAAATTTAATCGGCATGACTTTCTCCTAATGATTTTTCCCGAATGGGCGTACTTAAATAATCTGCCTGAAAACTGCTGGACTAAAATTACACTTTTGCGGCGCCAACACCAATGCCAATATTCAACACACCGTTATCCTGCGAATGAATATAGAGCACATCGTTAAGCTTGGCCGCTGGGTTTAGCGTGTCAACCTTGGCATCCCAGGTACTGCCACGATACTTAACGCGCGCCCGCCCAGCCGCCTCATCCACCCACGATTCAATCACCACGCTGTGGCCGATATTCAGATCGTTGGAGCCCTGACTATCTTTAGCGTGGTTTGCGCGCCAGCGGTTCACCGCATAAACGCCCATGACAGACATCGCTGCAGAAATCATGACCTGCACCCAGATGTCACCGCTAAAGTAGGCGACGATGGCGGCCGCGAGTGCGGCCACCCCAATCACCAATAAATAAAATGTGCCGGTCAGAAGCTCGGCAATAATCAACACAAAACCTGCGATTGCCCACATCAGATAAGCGGCCATCAGCGTCCCTCCGTTCGATTAAATTGACTTCAATAATTGTGCTCTGTGACGACGGCAAGCATACGACTATTTTGCGCATATGACATGACAGCAACTGCGCAACGACTGCGCATTAACGCCACATTAGCCACCCAACAAATCGCGCACCCGTTTCGCCTCATCATCGGACAGGGTTGGCGCTACCATACCCGCCTGCAATAAACGCCGCGAGCGGCCAAGCCACCAGAGCAATCCGCCGCCGCCCAGCAGCAGCGCGAATGGCCCAAACCAGAGTAGATAAGTTTTTAATTCAAGCGGCGGACGATACAGCACGAAGTCGCCGTAGCGGGCGCGCAAATGGGCTTTGATTTCCTCATCCGATTTTCCTGACTCAGCCAGCAGCCTTACCTCACGTCGTAAATCGCCTGCTAATCCGGAGGGCGATTCGGCGAGGGTTTGGTTTTGGCAAACCAGGCAGCGCAGCTCGGTTTCAAGTTGTCTTAATCGCGCTTCCAGTGCCGGCGACATCGGCGCCATTGGCGGCGTGGGCGCGGGACCGGACGGCTCGGCTGACGCTGGGAGGGTTACGGAAAGTAAAATTAGCAGCGCCAAGATCAAGGCTGCGCTGATAATGAAACCCCAGCATTGGCAGTTGTTTTGAGGCATTTTTGGCTCAAACTCCTCGCCCAGTAACGAGTTTGGCTTTCTAAACGGCGTATTCAACGGCGCATTCAACGTCGCCTTCATATCAGGGCGCCTTTTTTAAATCGCGAATCAGCGGCAACAAAATATCGCGCATCGCCAGCGCGTCAATCGGCCCGGTGTATTTATAGCGAATCATGCCAGTCTGATCAATCACAAAGGTTTCGGGCGCGCCGTATACGCCGAAATTAATCGCCACGCGGCCATCAATATCGCTGACCGATAATTGATAAGGATCGCCATATTTTGCCAGCCATGCGCGGGCATCTTCGGGCTTGTCTTTCCAGCTCAGGCCAATGATCGGCACCACTTGCTGCTTGGCCAGCTCCACCAAAAACGGATGTTCATAACGACATGAAACACACCATGAACCCCACACATTGAGCAGCCAGACCTGGCCTTTCATCTCCGTTGTCGATAATGATTTATCGGGTTGATGCAATTGCGGC
>JAYWCO010000154.1:0-11465 GCA_043780475.1 Burkholderiales bacterium
GCCGGAATCTTGGCGATCACTGTTTCGATCACATCCTCAATACCCAAGCCAGTCTTGGCGCTACATTGGACAGCATCAGAAGCATAAATGCCGACAATATCTTCAATTTCAGCAATCACACGTACCGGGTCGGCCGAGGGCAAATCAATTTTATTTAAAACAGGTACGACCTCTACGCCCAGCTCGACAGCCGTGTAGCAATTCGCCACGGTTTGCGCCTCGACCCCTTGCGAAACGTCCACCACCAGCAAAGCGCCCTCGCAAGCTGATAGCGATCGCGAGACCTCATAAGAAAAATCGACGTGTCCGGGGGTATCAATCAGGTTAAGGTCGTAGGTTTGGCCATTACGGGCTTTATAGGTCAGAGCCGCAGTTTGCGCTTTAATCGTAATGCCACGTTCGCGCTCAAGATCCATAGAGTCCAGCACCTGCGATTCCATCTCCCGTGACGACAAGCCGCCGCAGCGTTCAATAATGCGATCAGCCAAGGTCGATTTGCCGTGGTCGATATGCGCAATGATGGAGAAATTTCTGATGTGATTCATGATTTTACGGTTCTGGCAAAAAATAAGGGCACGACGTCGTGCCCTTATTGGTAGGTGCTGCTGGTCAACTCGTAATTTTAGCGCAAAACCGGCCTGTGCCGCGAGTTAATTCAAGATGCTCATAGCGCTTCTTGCGCCTGACGTAGGTGATTGTGCAACTTCGCCTCGTCCATAAAATAATGACAAATCTCAATTTCAAGCCCACCGGCATAGGCCAGTAGAACCGGCACCTTGTCGCCATACTTCAATTCAAGAGCAGGATGCAGGTCAATATCAACAACATCGAATACAAACTGCACCGCTTTAGTATCTTTTTGAGTATCTTTTTGAGTCTCTTTAATCTCACCAATCTCGTACAACGTGTGGCCTTGCATTACTTGCAAGGCCACAATCATGTCATTGCAAAGGTGACAATAACTGCGAGATAAAACGGTCAGTTTGTTCAATCTGAGCGGCGATATTTATTTAGCATCAGGTTTCAGCGTGATGTATCGGGTTTCTTTGCCGCGCTGCACCAGTAATGCAATGGCCTTTTTGCTGTCTGCTTTTGCGACCAATTGATTGAATTGAGCCGCGTTTTTGATCTCAGTGGTGTTTAGCGCTAAAATCGCGTCGCCCGCCTGCAACCCGGCCCGTTCTGCCGGGCCATCTACATCCTCAATCATCACACCTTGCGTCAGCTTCAGGTCGGTTCTATCTTTAGCGCTAAGATCCTTCACCACCAGTCCCAGACGATCCGCTTCCTGTGAAGGGGTACCATCATCTTTTTTGATCACGACCGGCGCAGCATCGGCTGGTGCTTCGCTAATCGTCGCGACATAGTCTTTTTCTACGCCTTTTCGCCAAATCGTTAAGGTGATCTGACTACCGGGTGTTTTGTTGGAGATATTCCGGATAACGTCAATATTATTTTTCACCGCGCTTCCGTTAACCTTGCGAATAATGTCGCGCGCCTTGACTCCGGCCTTATCAGCCGGCCCACCTTCTTCAACCGCTTGGATCATCACTCCGGGCGAAGGCGGCAAGCCAAGCGCACCGGCCAGGTCATCGGTGATCGGTGCGGGCATTAACACGATAGCGATGCGGCCGCGCGTTACCTTGCCACTTTTAATAATCTGGTTGGCACTATCCACCGCCGTATTGATTGGAATCGCAAACGAGATGCCAAGGTAGCCGCCACCGCCTGAGAAGATTTGTGAATTTACGCCGATCACTTCGCCCTTGATATTAAACAGGGGGCCGCCTGAGTTACCCGGATTTACGGCGGCATCGGTTTGAATGAAGGGGACAAATTCACCCGTTTCGCGGCTTTTGGCGCTGACGATACCGGCTGTTACCGTGTTCTCAAATCCAAATGGCGAACCAATCGCCATCACCCACTCGCCGACACGAACTTTATCGGAGTCGCCGATCGTGACAGTTGGTAGACCGGTTGCGACCAGTTTCAGCACAGCAATATCGGTACGCTGGTCTGCACCCATCACTTTAGCTTTGAACTCACGTTTATCAGTCAAGGTTACGGTTACCTCATCCGCATCGGCCACCACATGGGCATTGGTTAGCACATAGCCATCGCTGGAAAAAATAAAGCCGGAGCCGACGCCGAGGTTACGTAGAGGCGCCTCTTCGACAGCACCGGGTGGCATTACGCGCGGCGTTTTACGGCGCGGCACATTAGGGGTGCCGGGCGTGTTCGGGCTATTCGGGTTGGGCATGGCACCGGGCGGCATGAATCGACGAAAGAATTCGTACATGGGATCGTTTTCATCAAGCTGTGCAGGTGCCTGCCGAGATAATCGCGCCTTGGTGCTGACGTTAACCACCGACGGCCCGAATTTATCAACCAGCTCCGTAAAGTCCGGTAATTCTTTCGCGCTAGCATGCGGCGCAGCCACTAATAAAGAACCAGCGACGATAAAAAAAGCCGCAACAACCCATTTAAAATTCAGCACTTTATTGCCACTGACAACACTATTTTTCATTCCAATCTCCGTTAATACAAACGCCGGGCAACCACCCGGCGGCAATGTTTATCTTGATGCCATACGATTAAACCGCGCTATCCGATTCAACCTCACACCATCATGCAACTCATACCGCGCCCAACTATTCATTCAAATACAGATTCACAAAACGATTACGGGCGACCCCGCCGACTTACCCCGTCTGCAATTGACTGCACCGTGGCCAGTGGCACTTCACCCATTACCGTGACTTGATAATCCGCCACGGTTCGAACTGCAAAGGTCGCAGGCGCATCATCTGATGCGCCAGAAGCAGTAATTTTGCCTGGCACCGTAGAGGGTTCGGCAAAAACAGAAACATGCGAAAGCCCATCAGAAAACACCAGATGGGCAACCGGCTGCGGCTTGCCCGTTAGTGAACGCACCATCTCCATCACCTTCTTGAAGCCCGCAGGCAAATTCTTGACGATCCAGCCTGTATCGGTGTCGGCAGTCGGTGATTTGATCGAATAATCGCGTTGCCAGCCCGGGCTCTGTTCATAGCGTGATTTTAAAGACAGCTTGGCGACACTTCCGCTTACATCAAGTTGCGTGAACATGAACTGTTCGAGCATTTGGTTGTGGTCGTTGTAGGTTCGCGCACGCAGCAACAAACCTGTACCCATCTCGGCGCACAGCTTTTGCGCATAGCGCATCTCATCTTTGGGCTCCAGAATGATCCACTGGCAATCAAAGCCGGCGATACGTTCAACCGGCCCCATTTTGACGCGATAGCTGTCAGCGACCGCCCTTGGATTTCCGCTAATTAATGAGGGGAAAAATCGACCGGTAGCACGGCGATCCATGCGTACCGTTTTTAGATCAGGCTGATAACAAAACATTTCCTCATTGCGGCGAATAATTTCACGCAGCGGGCCATCAAGCGCTTCTATTTTTTCGTGTTCAACACCTTGGCGATCCACCAGATGGGTCACGCGTGAGGTGCTGCTGTTGTCCATCGTCTGGTGAACGAATACGCCGGTATAAGGCAAGTCCCGTGCCGCTTTCGAAATTCGTTCCAGCCACTCAACGGCCTCACGATCACGACCATCTCTGGTATCACCTGCATGCGCGGTTTTTACCCAAAACGCACTAGCAAATAAGCCGAAGCCTGTCAGGGTTACCAGTAAAAATGGGTTTGTTTTTTGCAACCTAAATAACATAAATAAATCTGCATACCGTTGAAAAAAATGATCCATCTGTACGATCATTGATGCTGCCTGCATGCGCCCGACTGTATTTCTAAATGGTCTGTTCCCGCTCACTGCCCTGTTGCCTGGCGTTGCTCACTGCGCTCATTGCGTTTGAGTACAGCCGCTTGCAACGCAGCCGGATTTGCAAATTGACGATGAATCAGCAAATAGTCGTTGACCCTTGCTTCAGGCCCCGCCAACGCCGTAGTGGTGGTGGGGCTTGCGCCTGCGCTGGTTGAAGATATGGGTAAAGAAGATGTTTGCTGCGCAACCTGAGGCAGTGCAGCAGGCGAGCCTTGCTGCTGCTTGAATGCTACTACCCCAATAGCTGAAACAGTAACCACCGAGGCTGCCATCGCAAGGGCAAATCGTGTTCTTTGCTGAACCGGCGTTGGCTTTGCGGACGCGCGAGATTGAGGAATAGAAGCGGGCGCAAGGACGGTAGGCTCTGCGGCTAGCTGCGCAAAAATAACGTCAGCCGAGGCCCGACGCCGAACCATTGAGTTTGCATCTTGCTCAAGCACGTTGAGACGCCCATCCTGAGTACGCTCTAATCCGCGCAAGGCGTCGCCGATTAAATGATAGCAATCCCAATCCTGTCGCTGCGCATCGTTGCTACCAAGCG
Organism: Burkholderiales bacterium; assembly: GCA_043780475.1. Classification (GTDB taxonomy): domain Bacteria; phylum Pseudomonadota; class Gammaproteobacteria; order Burkholderiales; family Usitatibacteraceae; genus UKL13-2. Next base: position 4,367 of record JAYWCO010000154.1, read on the forward strand.
CTTTGATCGCGATCGCCGCCGCATCGCGGTCAAGCTCGCCATCCATCAGGGCCGATAATTTTTCGTTCATTTCACCATCTCCTGTCTTTCGAGGTTTCGAGTTGCGGACGTAACTGTTCTGCTACCGCCTCCCGGGCGCGAAAGATTCTCGATCTTACTGTACCAATCGGGCAATCCATGATTTGCGCGATTTCTTCGTAACTCAAACCATCGATTTCGCGCAGCGTAATCGCGGTTCTTAATTCTTCAGGCAGGTTATCAATGGTGCGGTTTACGATTTGACCAATTTGCTTCGACATCAGCTCTGCATCAGGCGTAGCCACATCGCGAAGCCCGGTCGCATCCTCAAATCCTTCGGCCTCTTCTGCATCAAATTCGGTGGTGGTAGGCGCACGTCGGCCCTTGCTCACCAGATAGTTTTTGGCGGTATTGATAGCGATACGGTATAGCCAGGTATAAAAAGCGCTGTCACCACGGAAATTAGCCAAGGCGCGATACGCCTTTATAAATGCTTCCTGCGATATATCTTCAACCTCGGCATGATCACGAATAATACGCGATAGCAGGCGCTCCACCTTGCGCTGGTATTTGATGACGAGCAGCTCGAACGCCTTTTTGTCGCCCGCCTGTGCTCGCTCTACTAATTGTTGATCGACTTCGCGATCACTCATCAATGATTTTCCCTGAAACGGTGTTTGCCCCTTGGCCACTGCTTCTACAACACTTTTTTGCACGGCTTGCTTGGCCGGGGTTACAGCGCTGACTTGCGCTGATTTTCCTGCAACAGCCTTGGATTTTGTGCCCAGCCCAAGGCCGCGCTTAATTCTCGAATGAATGCCAATACCGTCAGGTATTATAAACGTCATGTCTGTCGTCGCTGTCATCGCTGTCATCCTTTTATACTCTACTCGCCTGTGTTGTGGTTATTTGCCTGAATTTATCTGATTCGCGGCTTTATCATCCGATCAAGGCAATCACCACACATTTTAGTTCACGCACCAAAATTTGTTCAATCAATACCCTTATTTTAGCGCTACAAGAGAGACCGACTCAACCCACAATAGTTCCATTCAGGCGCGCTTTGGCAGATTCTCTTATCGTTGTTTGAGTTGCCGTGGATTTATTGAACCTTCCATTTTCAGAAGAATCATTATTTAATGAAAAATTATGATGTTTTAATTATCGGCAGCGGGTTAGCCGGTATGTCGTTGGCATTACGGCTGGCTGAAACCCAAAAAGTAGCACTCCTCACCAAGCATGAATTACTGGATGCGGCCAGTGCATGGGCGCAAGGCGGGATTGCCGCCGTGTTGAGTGACGATGATTCTGCCGAAAATCATATTCGCGATACCCATATTGCCGGCGCTGGCCTATGCAAAGATGATGCGGTGCGCTTTGTGGTTGGGCATGGCCGGGAAGCGGTGGAATGGCTGGTCAATCAGGGCGTGCCCTTTACCCGCGATGACAACAACCATGATGAGCTTCATCTAACCCGCGAAGGCGGGCATTCGCATCGGCGGATTGTCCACGCGGCCGATGCAACCGGCCGTGCAGTGCAAAGAACGCTGGTATCGCAATTAAAATCGCACCCGAACATTGAGGTGCTTGAGCATCATATTGCAGTCGATTTAATTACCAGCAAGCAACTCAAGCGCCGCGATGAAAACCGCTGCTACGGCGCGTATGCATTGAATAACAAGACGGGCCGCGTCTCCACCGTTTCAGCGCGTTTTACGGCGCTGGCCACGGGTGGCGCGGGCAAAGTTTATCTTTACACCACCAATCCTGATGTGGCGACCGGCGATGGCGTGGCCATGGGCTGGCGGGCGGGTTGTCGAGTAGCAAATATGGAATTCATGCAGTTTCATCCGACCTGTCTTTATCATCCGGCGGCCAAGTCTTATCTGATCACGGAAGCGGTGCGCGGTGAAGGCGGATTATTAAAACTACCGGATGTAAACGATAAAACCAAACCGGGCGAACGTTTCATGCCCGCGCATGATGAGCGTGCCGAACTGGCACCGCGCGATATTGTTGCCCGTGCGATTGACTATGAAATGAAAAAGCGCGGTATCGATTTTGTTTATCTTGATATTTCGCATAAGCCTGCCGATTTTTTGAAAGCACATTTCCCCAATATTTACGAAAAATGTTTAACCCTCGGTATCGACATCACCCGGGATGCGATCCCGATTGTGCCCGCCGCCCACTACACCTGTGGCGGTCTGGTCACCGATTTACGCGGTCGTACCGATGTTGATAATTTGTACGCCATCGGTGAAGTCTCCTGCACCGGTTTGCACGGCGCGAACCGGCTGGCGAGTAATTCGCTGCTGGAGTGCCTGGTCTTTTCAGAAGCGGTGGTGAATGATATTCAATCTTCTGTCGCCACGTTGATGCCTGCGCTCCCCGCCTGGGATGAAAGTCGCGTCACGAACGCTGATGAAGAGGTGATTATTTCCCACAATTGGGATGAGCTGCGCCGGTTCATGTGGGATTATGTTGGCATTGTGCGCACCGACAAGCGACTGGCGCGCGCGATGCATCGCATCAATTTACTGAAAGCTGAAATCCACGAGTACTACGCCAATTTTCGCGTCTCGAATGATTTGATTGAAATGCGTAATTTATTGCAAACTGCCGAGCTGATTGTGCGCTGCGCGATTGAGCGCAAAGAGAGTCGTGGCCTGCATTACAGCGCAGATTATCCGCAGATGCTGGCAGTGGCAAAAGATAGTGTTTTAGTACCCGAATAATTTTATAAAAAAATGACCGCTCTCTACACCGTTGCCGAAATTCGGCAAATTGAATCTACTCACGTCAGCGACCATCCGCGAGGCTCGCTGATGGGCGCTGCCGGTAAAGCCATCGCCGCCTGCGCCATCAAGCTGCTGGCCAAGCGACAAAAAAAGGTGTTGATCCTGGCGGGGCCAGGCAACAACGGCGGCGATGCTTGGGTTGCCGCCCGCATGCTGCAGCAGCAAAAAGTAAACATCACCGTGCTTTCGGTGGGTGATCAAAAGGACCAGGATCCGGCCGCTAAAAAAGCTTATGCAGAATATGTAAAAGCCAACGGCAGTATCGCCAAAGCCCCGCCAGGCTTGGCGTTCGGGGCAGCGTTGGGAGCAAGGCAGGCATCTGGTTACGGGCTGATTATTGATGGTCTGTTTGGCATTGGCCTGACCAAACCACCTGCTGCCGAGTTCGCCCAGATCATTCATGCGGCCAACGCGCTCAGTGAACAACATGGCATACCGATCTTGGCAATCGATATTCCGAGTGGCCTTGTCGCCGATACCGGCGCAGCACCGGGCGCTGTTATCCACGCCACCACCACCCTCACCTTTCTCGGTGCCAAACCCGGGCTCTATACAGCTGACGGCACTGATTGCTGCGGCGAGATTGTGATTGATGCGCTGGGCGTCAAATTGCCGCCGTCCGACGGCACCCTACTAAATGAAAGCGCTTGCGCCGCATTGATTCCGCGCCGCCTTCACAACTCGCACAAAGGCACTTACGGCAATGTGGGCATCATCGGCGGCGCCGAAGGCATGGTGGGCGCAGCGGTGATCGCGGCGCGCGCCGCGCTGCATATGGGGCCGGGCAAGGTGTACGCCGGGTTGATGGCTAAACAACCCTTGTCGCACGATGCGATCAATCCGGAAATCATGATGCGCAGCGCGCATGAGTTAGCCGCGGATGAAGCCATCACGGTGTTTGCTGTGGGGATGGGGATGGGCGAAAGTGCAACCGCTAAAACTATCATGGCAAAAATCATGGCACGGCAGACACCGATGCTAATTGATGCGGATGCCTTACGCTGGATAAGTCTCGCAGCAACACCATCTTTATTATCAAAGTCTATCACTGGCGAGGCTTCGCAGGCACAAAAGGCTGCGAACGCCCGTCCTTTCTTGGGTTTGAATTCAACCACTGTGTTAACCCCGCATCCCGGTGAAGCGGCGCGTTTGCTGAACACCAGCACGGACGAGGTTCAGCGTGATCGCATCCATGCCGCACGCTCAATTGCCCAGCATACCGGGGCTACGGTGGTGCTGAAAGGTAATGGTACGGTCATCGCCACGCCAAGTTCCGCATTTAGTGCAGCGCAGGGTGATGAACATGCCGGTCAATATTTCATCAATCCCACCGGCAATCCCGGCATGGCATCGGGCGGGATGGGTGATGCATTATCCGGCATGATTGCGGCCTTTATGGCGCAGGGCTTGAGCGCATTGGATGCCGCAAAATTAGGCGTCTACTTGCACGGCGCCGCCGCGGATTGCGCCTGCCACCACGGCATGGGGCCGCATGGCTTAACCGCGTCAGAAGTTATTTTTGAAGCGCGCACCTTACTGAATACGGGACTCAAAGATCATCACGATTGATGAGTCCCGTATGGATTGCAGGCCAGCATGACCGATCCCTCCGCTACTTGCTCTTATCCGGATAAGCTGGCCGCTTCGGCTGCACTGGCGGATTTTTTGCAAGCTCAGCTTTAATCACTTCAATCGCTTTTTCAAGCTGCGGATCGCGCCCGGCAATGACATCAGCGGGCGTCTGTTCAACTTCAATATCCGGCGCCACGCCTTCGTTCTCAACACCCCAACCGCCTTCACGCGTCCAAAACGCTAAATTCGGTGCGGTAATATTGCCACCGTCCATCAGCACCGGGAAACCCAGAATGCCGACCAGCCCACCCCAGGTCGGTTTGCCAATAAGCGGGCCGATACCAAACTTGCGAAACATCCACGGCAACAAATCGCCACCGGAGCCTGCGTTCTCGTCAATCAGCATCGCTTTGGGGCCTTGAATCGAGGCGGAAGGCGTTTTCATATCCGCGCCATAACGCATCGCCCACCACGCGATTTCTTTCTTTTGCAAAATCTCGGTGTAGTAATCGGCCACACTGCCGCCGCCGTTAAAACGCTCATCAATAATCACCGCATCTTTATAAGCTTGCGGGAAGAAATAGCGTTTGAAATAGGTGTGTCCCAGCCCAGCCGTGTTCGGCACATAAACATACGCAACCCGCCCGTTGGTGGCGGCATCAACCTTGCGAATATTGCCCTCCACCCAGTCGCGATTACGCAACGCATCTTCGGTCACCACCGGCACCACCAATACCGTCCTCGCCCCGCTGCCGTCGGCGCGCGGGCCCAAGGTCAGCTCAATCGATTTGCCCGCAGTATTTTCAAAAAAACTGTATAAATTAGCTGGTGGCAAGAGGGCACGTCCATCAATCGCAAGTAGGTATTCGCCGACCTTCGCATTCACCCCGGGCTCGGTCAAGGGCGAGCGTAACAGCGGGTTCCAATTCAGACCGCCGTAGATTTTTTTGAAGCGATAACGGCTATTGGCCACCTCATAATCCGCGCCCAACAATCCGCCCGTGACCGGCTTTATTTCTGCAAAACTGTCGCCGCCCCCACCGCGATGATGACCCACCGCCAGCTCGGAACACATCCACGTAATCACCCGATTCAAATCAGCACGGGTGGAAAGCTCGGGCAGAAACGCCGCGTACTTGGCGCGCATCGCTTGCCAATCCACACCATGCATGCCGGGATCATAAAAATAATCGCGGTTAATACGCCAGACCTCGTTAAAAATCTGCGGCCATTCCGCGCGAGGATCCACTCTCACTTCAACCGCGTCCAGCTTTAATTTACCTTCATTGGGTGGCAGCGTCTTGACCAGCGCTGAGCCAATCGACCAGCTTTCTTTTTGTCGATACAGCACTTTTTTGCCGTCAAAGGAGATTTCAAAATCATCCGCTTCAGCCACCAGGGTTTCGGTCTTGCGGTCTTTTAAATCAAATCGCTGCAGCGCTTTTTTACCATCGGTTTCACGCAGGAAAAATATCTGGCCCGCCGCACCCGCGGCCAATGCTGAAAGCTCGGAAACGGGAATCGGCAAATCTACAATGCGATTTGCGATACCGTCGAAATCAATGCGCATAGGTGCGATAGGCGCAGCGGGTTTATCGGGTTTATCGGTTTTATCGGTTTTAGCGGTGGCAGCATCGCCGCTTTTCGATTCCATTTTATCGTCCGCGCCTGCGACCTTGTCAGTATTATCAAGCGGGTCCTTGACAGTATCTTTGGTGATGCCTTTTTCTTCATCGCTTTCTTTGGCCAACGGCGAAATTAAATCTCTTCTTAACACCGCCATCCACACCGTATGCGTGACCCGGTTGTCCTGATTTTGCAGCGAGAACCAGTTGTTGCTCGGCCCCGCATCGGTAGAGGCAAAAAAGTAAAGATATTTGCCGCTCTTGTCGAACACCGGTTGCGTGACATCCGATAAGCCATCCGTAATCGCAAGCGATTTATCCTGCTCGGTCGAATAGATATAAGCGGTTTGAATATACGACTGCGAATTCAAGGTGTAAGCAACCCAGCGCGAATCCGGTGCCCAGGCCGCACGCAAGGTTTTGCGCGGGCCGTAGAGCGGCTCGGTCGCGATTTTTTTGATACCACCGGTTGCAATATCAATCACAAACAAGCTCCAGCCGTTGTCTGTGAACACAATTTTTTTGCTGTCAGGCGACCATACCGCGCGATCGTAAAAACCCGCGCCCGACAGTTTGAATTTCCGCACATCACCTTTGCCATCTTGCGCACGAACATGCAACTCATACTCGCCTGATGCATCCGAAAAATACGCAATCGACTTACCATCGGGCGACCAAATCGGCGAGCGTTCATGTGCGGCAACGGTTTGCGTCAGATTGCGCACATCGCCCTTCTCGGCTGGCACCGTGACAATTTCACCGCGATATTCCAGTGCCACACGAGCACCTGATGGCGACAGCGCCGCATCACGAATGTACTTATTGCCCTTCACAAAGCGTGGGCGTGATGCGGCCAAATCGGTGGTTACGCCGATGGTCAATTTTTTGGCCGTGCCGCTATTAAGGTCGAGCGCATGCAAGTAGCCAGCTTGTTCGTAAATGATCATGCCCGCCCCTGCTGTTGCGCCTGTTGTTGCCCCCGCCACGCTCAGCACCGGGAAATCCGTATGCTTGGTAATCTGGATTACTGCTTTGGTCTTGGTATTGAACGCAAAAATATTAAATTCACCATTTCGGTCCGAG
>JAYWCO010000155.1:0-5636 GCA_043780475.1 Burkholderiales bacterium
CGCCAAGACAGTTCACTGCCAGCAATACCACTATTAGCATTTTACGTTTCATCGCAACCCCCGATATAAATTGCTTCAATGAATCGAGTGTCAGGCCAAGCGGGCTTTGACGTATTGATCATTCGCAAACAAATGTTGCAGGCCGAATAGATAAGTACAAAGCAAAGTTTCAGCCGGGTTGAACATATTTTCCGGCGGGCTTAGTTAAACAATCGGTGGAATTTTAAGCTCCGAAAACAATATGAGCCGAGATGCCAAAAACATACTCAGCAAGGTAGAGCTGTTGGATCACAGGTTATAAACACTAGTATCTATGAGTCTTTACAAGCATTTATGGCTGACGAGCGCCGTCTTTTCTAGTGTTTTGCAACCGTAACAATAGGCGAACGCTTCGCCATATTAAACAGTGATTTCAATAAGCTGTTACGCTAAGCACAAGCTATAGCGTTTCATCAAACTAATCGGTTGCGGCCTCAATAGCAGCGTCGTTTCGACCAAATACTGCTGACGCTTTTAGCTCGCCATTTGGTGAGAGCTGTAAAAAAATTCGCACTGACGCATTAGAATAGCGCTCGGGCGCGATGGCACTGGCTCAACTTACCATCAGTCATTTAAATGATCAAAAATATAAAACTACGCACGACAGAATTTGCTTTGGGTGACGATGGCTTGCCCGATGCCAACTGCAGCAACTGTGCCAGCAGCGAACGCTTGCCGTTCAAATTCAGTTACGCCTTTCAACCGATTGTTGATGTTGAATCGCACCAGATATTTGCGCATGAGGCACTGGTGCGCGGCCCTAACGGCGAGGCGGCGGCCAGCGTGCTGTCGCAAATCAATGAGGCCAACCGTTATCGTTTTGACCAGGCTTGCCGCGTTAAAGCCATCAAGACAGCGGCGCAATTAAATATGCAGACTGTGTTGTCGATCAACTTTATGCCGAACGCCATTTATCGGCCCGAGGTGTGTATCCGCACCACCTTTGAGGCGGCGCGCCTGTACGGGTTTCCGCTTGAGCACATTATGTTCGAGACGGTTGAGGGCGAGCATATTGATGATGGCAAATGGCTGGCTGAGGTGTTTCGCGAATATCAGCGCATCGGCTTTTTGACCGCGATCGATGACTTCGGCGCGGGCTTCGCTGGCCTGAATTTGTTGGCTGAGTTTCAACCGAATATTATCAAGCTGGATATGGCACTGGTACGCGATATCGACAAGCTGCCCGTCAAGCAAGCGATTGCGCGCGGCGTCGTTCAGATCTGCACAGAGCTTGGTATCCGCATCATTGCTGAAGGCGTCGAGACCGTTGAAGAATATCGATTCCTCAGACACCTCGATATCAGCTTGATGCAGGGCTTCTTGTTCAGCAAACCGTTGTTCGAAGCCTGCGGACAAGTCGCAACGATTTCCTGGCCGGATAGCTAGTCACGCCGCAGCGCGCAGCGTTACAGGGCCCATTCCGCGCCCCATTAAAACTGTCCGCCCCACTTGCCGTTCGCGGCATTTTTGCTTGAGGGAGTTCGCCAAATGGCGCTCTTGGCATCGATGATCGCTATTTTTTCAGTATGAAAACTACGATGCCGATAATGACGACGACGGCGATGGCGGCAACCAAGCCCCATTGAGGTTTTGAATTTTTGGCTGGAGATGGCGCAATCGATTGCTGAATCATTTCGTCAACTTTGCCGCCTGCTTCAGGATCGGCGGAGCTTTGCAATAATGACATCACGTCCTGAATCATTGCATCATCAAATAGATACGGATCAAATTTCTGAAATCCACGCTTGACCAGCAGACGAGTCATGTCTTTTTCAATCGGCACATATTTCATCGACCAATCAGCGAAAGAGAGTGCGCTTATCTGCTTGCGCGAAAAAAGTTTTAAGTCCTTATGGCGGCTGTCTGACTCCAAGCGCGCATACAGCGCATCAACAGCCGCTTCCTCGCCTTGCAAGCACTGAAAAAAGCAACCATCGCCAAAATACAAAACACCGACCAAGCCATTGCGCCGATTGTTGATGCGCGATTTCGCCAGAATCCGCGCGACGTTCGGCTCAATGCCCCTCACCAGCCCCGATGAGATGAAGGTTGAGCGGCTTATGTAGATAATCTGAATCAGTCGTTGCATTTATTGGTCTCGATTCTCAAGTGATTGCTGACCGAAATGATCGCCTTATTACTTTTTAGCTCCGCCTGTATTTTGCACCAAAAAGTTAACTAAGTCTAAGCTCATTCCACCATTCCAGCGGGTAGGCATTAGTTGTTATGGTTGGAAATAATTCGCGCTGCCGTTCAAGAAGGTTTGCCAAATGAGGCGTGTGCTGGCGTGCCTCAATTAGATTGCTTGACGAATTATTCGAACGCGGCGCTACTTGGCAATTATCAATGGTTTCGGCTGCAGGCGACGGTACGCCAGCCAGCACACCAACCCCGCTGCCATCAGCAGTACCATCGTGATCGCCAGCCACTTCGGTGAATGCGAAACCGCGGGGGACACTAAACCCGCAACCACTGCATTGACGATGCCGGAGACGAAGCCTTGAAGCGACGCGGCCATGCCGCGCCGGGTGGGGAACATATCGAGCACGATGAGTGACAGCGAGGGCATGGCCATGGCGCTGCCAACAGCGTAGAAAAATAACGGGATGATGGCCCACGGTACTGAGGGCTCGAAGGTGAATGCGTAAACGAGATTGACGCTGGCGGCCACCACCATGAACCGGTATGAATACGATACGGTTTTGGCGAGCGATAATTTCCCGGCCACCCGGCCTGAAATAAACGCGCCGGCCATAATGCCGGTAATGCCGGGAATGAAAAGCCACGCGAATTGCTGCGGCCCGAGCTTTAATGATTCCGGCACATACACGGGGGCCGACATGAAATATAAAAAGAACGCATTGAAGTTAAACCCGACCGCGAGCGAAAGCAGCAGGAACGGCACATTGGCACCGACTTCCCGATAGCCCGCAAACAAGGGGCTTGGGCGAAAAGCGTGGCGCTTATCGTCAGGCAGGGTTTCGTGAATGGAAAACACAATGACGATGATGAGCAGCGCGGTGATGATCGCTAAAAACCAGAAGATGGCATGCCAGCCAAACCAGATGTAAAGATAGCCACCAATAATCGGCGCAATCGCAGGCGCAATACCGAACCAGAGTGTGACCATCGACATTAATTTTTGTGCGTCGGTATCGTTGAACAGATCGCGAATCATGGCGCGGCCAACCACCATGCCGGCGCCGACCGATAAGCCCTGTACTACCCGAAAAATTAACAGCGTGCCAATATTAGGCGACAGCGCGCAGCCAATGGAGCCGATCAAAAACCCGACGAGTCCCACGACGATAACCGGCTTGCGGCCGAAGCTGTCGGACAGCGCACCGTGAAATAAAAACATGAATGCAAACGCAGCCAGATAGAGCGATAGTGTTTGCTGCATTTGCAGTGTGCTGGCACCCAGATCGCGACCCATGCCGGTGAACGCCGGGATGTAGGTATCAATGGCGAAGGGGCCGAGCATCGCGAGTGCGGCCAGCAACAACGCAAATACCCAACGCGGTGTGGCGTGATGCGCGTGGCTTTTATCGGGCATCGCCATGCTCAATATAAACTTCAAAACGAAGAATGGCTTCCTTAGCGGCGTTTTGAGAACAATTGCCTTGTGACCCCGACCAGTGCTGGCGCTTCATTCTTATACGATGCATTAGGGTGACGACTTATCCATGCGCCGATATTGAATGGCTTCCGCGATATGGCCGGTTTCAATTTTTTCCACACCGGCTAAATCTGCAATGGTTCGCGCCACTTTGAGGACGCGATGATACGCGCGTGCGGATAATCCCAAGCGCAGGATCGCGTTTTTCAGGAGCGCCTCACCGGCTTCGTTCGGCACGCATAGCACATCAATATCGGCGGGTTCGAGCTTCGCATTGGGCTTGCCCTGACGAGCAATTTGGATTTGGTAGGCCCGCTCCACGCGCGCGCCAATCGCAGCAGTTGATTCACCTTTGACTGCTTTGACCAGCTCAAGCTGCGGCACCGCCGGCACTTCGATTCGTAAATCGATTCGATCCAGCAACGGTCCGGAAATTTTGCCGCGATAACGCGACACTTGGTCGGGCGTGCAGCGACATTTATTCATGTAGTGGCCTAGGTAGCCGCATGGGCACGGGTTCATCGCCGCGATCAACTGGAACTCGGCCGGAAAATCGGCCTGTCGCGCGGCCCGTGAAATCGTAATGCGGCCCGACTCCAAAGGCTCGCGTAGCACCTCCAGCACACCGCGATCAAACTCGGGCAATTCATCCAAGAATAATACGCCCTGATGCGCCAATGAAATTTCGCCAGGCTTGGGATTGCCGCCGCCGCCAACCAGCGCCACCGCTGACGCAGTATGGTGCGGGCTACGATAATTCCGCTTCTTCCAATTTTCAGTTTTGAAACCGCCGGTGGCTAAACTTTGCACGGCGGCCGACTCAAGCGCTTCGGCATCCGTCATCGACGGCAGGATGCCGGGGAAACGCGACGCGAGCATGGTTTTACCGGTGCTGGGCGGGCCCATCATCAGCAAACTATGGCGGCCTGCGGCGGCAACTTCGAGCGCGCGTTTGGCGTGGCTCTGGCCTTTAACGTCGGCCATCTCGGGATAGTGGGAAACCGCGGCGGGCGCATCACTCACAAATGGCGGAATGGTTTCGCGTCCGGCTAGATGCGCGCATACCTGCAATAGATTTTTGGCGGCCAGTACCGTGGCATCTTTAACCAGCGCAGCTTCTTCGGCAGACGCCGTCGGCAGCAAAAACGCACGGCCATCGCTATGCGCTTTATAAGTCATGGCGAGCGCACCACGAATACGCCGCAGCTCACCGGTCAGCGCCAGCTCACCGGCAAATTCATAATTTTTTAATTTATCGCCGGGAATTTGTCCACTCGCAACCAAAATGCCCAGCGCAATTGGCAAATCAAAACGGCCACTTTCTTTGGGCAAATCCGCCGGTGCCAGATTAACGGTAATGCGCCGCGCCGGAAACTCGAAGCGTGCATTCAGCAACGCCGCACGCACCCGGTCTTTACTTTCCTTCACTTCCATCTCGGGCAGGCCGACAATCGTGAAGGCTGGCAAGCCATTGGCGAGATGCACCTCTACCGTAACTAGTGGCGCCTGCATACCATCGAGCGCACGGCTGTAAAGCACGGCCAGTGACATTCAGCCACGCTCCACGATATTGGCAATGGTTACTACCGTTGCAGATGCGCTGGGTGAATTAACGTGTGAATCAATGCGCGAATCATTTTGCATGGGTGGAATTTTTATCCGTGTTTGCCGCTTCCAGCGCGGCCAGCTTGGCCTCCAAATCCTGCAATTTTGCGCGCGTTTTGGCGAGTAACGCGACCTGAATTTCATACTCTTCGCGCGTCACCAAACCTTGTTTCGCCAGCTGCGAAACCAGATGCTGACGCATATTTTTGTCGAGATCAGCGATGGGCGTTTGCTGCATCAGCTTGTCCGCGCGCGCCGCCGCACTGTTGACGATTCGGCTCAGGGTTTCCATCAGCTTGGGGTTGGGGGTGGTCATGGGTAGTGCGCAATTCGGGTGAAGTTCGGGTGATATTAAAATGCTATTCAAGTGTGG
>JAYWCO010000156.1:0-3115 GCA_043780475.1 Burkholderiales bacterium
ACAATACTACCGCTATAAAAAACAGCAGCTATGGTAGCATGCAACATGATTGACAAAGCCTAATAACGAGTCGCCCAACGCTTTCGTTTACCTCTTAAAAACGTTTCTATGGCGTACCTTCCTGCGCGTTCAGCTTTCACCTTCATATTTACTTATTTCGGTCAATCCATAACCCTATATCTGTCGCGATATTCTCTACGATGTTTTCCAATCTCGCTCCCCGGTTTTGTATGCAGTGTGGCTCCGCCAAAGTTGAGCTGCGCATTCCGCACGGAGATGATCGCGAGCGGCATATTTGCGCGGACTGTGGCTATATTCATTACCTTAATCCAAAAATCGTGGTGGGCATGCTGCCGGTTTGGGAAGATAAAATTTTGCTTTGCAAGCGCGCCATTGAGCCGCGCTATGGCTATTGGACCTTGCCTGCCGGGTTTATGGAAGAAGGCGAGACCGTCGAGCAAGGCGCTGCGCGTGAAACCCTCGAAGAAGCGAATGCGCGGGTGGTGATTGAGCCGTCTTGCGTGGTGCCCTATGTAATTCTTTCATTGCCGCAGATTGCCCAAGTTTACATGCTGTTTTTGGCAACTTTAAGTGATCTTGATTTTTCATCTGGCCCTGAAAGCCTTGAGGTCAAGCTGTTTCGCGAAGAAGAGATTCCGTGGGAACAGTTAGCTTTTCGCACCATTGACGAAGCACTTAAACATTTTTTCGCAGATCGGAAAAAGGGATTATTTACACCACATATTGGCGAAATCCTTCACCCGAGTAAATAGTGATACAGCGGCGCGACGGGTCAGTTACGATGCTGAAGTCTCAATTTCAATCACCTGCTTATCAGCCACAACAAATATCCGATCACCGGGCTTAGGCTGTACGGTATAGGTGCCGGTGAATTCCCCAAATGCCGGTAGTACACATACGTATTGACCAAACCAGAAGCACGGCAAACGTACGCTGTCATTCGCCCTGCCCTGCAATCGCACCGCAGGATGAATATGCCCCGCCAACACATAACCGCGCAGATCAGGCTCAGGATGGTGGGCCAGGCAAAAGGGGCCGAGCGTCTCGCCTTCATTGATACAGCGCATATTCCACTCAGCGGGCGGGTCTCCCGCATGCACATCATGATTACCGCGTACCAGGATCAGCTCAAGGGCTGAATGATCAAGCCGCCACGCCGCAAACCGGGAAAACGTTTCTTTAGCGCGGGCATCGCGAGAGTGCAAGAAATCGCCCAAAAATACCATGCGCTTGGCCTGCGTAGCCGCCATACATTCATTCAGCCGCGCTAGCGCCTGCGTTGTTGTTCCTGGCGGCAGGGCAATGCCTGCCGCACGGAATGCCGCCACTTTGCCAAAATGCGCGTCCGCAATAAACAGCGTTGCTTCGCGTGGCCAGTACAGCGCTTTTTGCGGTAACAGTTGCAACACTTCGCCCGCCATTGAAATCGTCAATATCATGGCTTGTCTTGTTTATCGCGTTTGTCGTGTTTAGAAAATGCTAGCTGCATGCGCGCAATCCGGTCGGCCAGGCTTTCACTGGTTAATTTTTCACTCAAGCGCTCTACCATCAGCGGGAAACAAAACGGCGTAGGACGGTCAGCGCGAATAATCGTCATACGCTGGGTTTGCATCATCAGCAACGCCTCACGCAGTCTGGCGAATTCCAGTTCACGTTCCAGCACTTCGCGCTGTGCCTGGCCGAGCAAGGGATTATCAGCATCCCAATGGGCGAAAACATCAAAGATCAAGCCGCTGGTTGCCTGCACCTGTTTGTTGGTTTTGTTAGCGCCTGGGAAACCCTGAAACACCAAGCCTGCCACGCGCGCAATTTCGCGAAAATGCCGTTTGGCCAATTCTGCCGCGTTCAAACTTTTCAGCACCGCATGGAGTAAATCGTTGGTCGCGAGCAATTGGCCAAGCAGTGCGCGATTCAATACAAACGGCATAGCAGAGAGCAATTCAAACCCGTAATCATTCACCGAAAGCGAAAAGGTTGCCGCTTGAGTGAGTCCTAAACGGTAGCCGAATAGTGCCGCCAAGCCCATATGAACATGGCGTCCTGCAAAGGGATAGCAATAAATATGATGTCCTTCGCGGGATTCGATTTGTTCAAACAATAATTCATCGGTAGCGGGAATGCGCGAGACCGCTTTTTGCACTTTTAGCAAACGCGCCACGGCAGCCAGCTCCGGTTCATCCGCATGACCGTCGCGAAAGTCCTGCAACAGCTCGCGCACCGCGCGCGCCAGCTCGCTCGACAGCGGCATTTTGCCACCTGCCCAGCGCGGAATCAGTTGCTTGATTGATTTGGCGGGCTTCACATATGCGGTCATGTCTTTGATGCGAATCAGCGCCAGCGCCCGACCCGCAAAGGTAAATGCATCGCCCGGCGATAACCGCGCAATAAAGCTTTCTTCGACATGGCCCAAGCGGCTTCCGTTTACATAGCGCACATCCATGGATGCGTCCGAAACGATGGTGCCAATCGACATGCGATGCCGACGCGCAATCGCGACATCAGTGACGCGATAAACGCCCGCCACACAGTCCACCTTGCGATATTCTGGATAGGCACGCAGTGCTTCCCCACCTTTGGTGATGAAATCGAGCGTCCAGTACCACTCCGCGTCAGCTAACTCGCGATAGGCATAACTGGTGCGCACCTCCGCCAACATTTCGGCATCCGTAAACCCCTCTCCGGCGGCAATGGTGACCAGGTGTTGCACCAAAACATCGAGCGGTTTTTCGATTAACCGACGAGATTCAATTTTTTTAGCCATCGCCGCGCGGCGTGCGGCAGCGGCCTCGATGAACTCGAACGCATGGCTGGGTACACAGGTGATACGCGAGGCTTGTCCCGGCGCATGACCGGAGCGCCCGGCTCGTTGCAGCAAGCGGGCCACGCCTTTAGGGCTGCCGATTTGCAGTACCCGCTCAACCGGCGAAAAATCCACGCCCAAATCGAGGCTGGAGGTAGCCACGACCGCGCGTAGTGTGCCGAGCTTTAAACCCCGCTCGACATAATCGCGCACCTCACGATCAAGCGAACCATGATGCAGCGCGATCTCACCTGCCCAATCCGGTTTGGCCTGCAGCAACGCCTGATACCAAAG
>JAYWCO010000157.1:0-1883 GCA_043780475.1 Burkholderiales bacterium
TTGATGCCAGTCGCGCAGCACATAAAACAGCACTACCGGAATTAGCAGCAGATTGATCAGAATCCCCACAACCGCCAAGCCACCTACACCGACCGAAGCAAAAACTTTTTTTGCCATGCCGCCCGCGTCCTGCAAATTATCCGTCACGAATTGCCGGAATGATGAAGGATCAAGCGTAATAGCAACCCCTAATTTCTGGTTAATCCACGGAATGAAAGTAGTTTTAATTTGCTCGGCAAAGGCGGGCAGTTGCTGAATAAGCTGCGCAATTTCCTTGTAGAAGAGCGGCAAAATAATAATCAGCAGCATTGCAATCGACAATATCAATGCGAGCACCGCGAGTGCCGTGCCCAAAACGCGCGGCACACCTTTAGCGCCAAGCTTATCGACGAATGGATTGAAAATATAAGCCAAAATCATCGCGGCCAGAAACGGTGCCAGAATCGGCGACAGCAGCCACAGCACCAGGCCGAAACCTACCACTGCCGCGGTCATCGTCAGAAAATATAAGTCCAACCACGCCAGCGGGCGCGCTTGCGAGCGAGCCTTAAGGCGCGCCTGCCATGACGGACGCAGCAGCGGGCGCTGCGGCTTATGGTGCGAATCAGGGCTTTTATAAGTCATTTAAAGTAAAATCCTAGGTTAGATATTCAATCGTAACCGAATCACCTATTTGCAGTGATGCATTTTTTGTACTTGGGTGTTCTGTATATAACGGTCCCGCGCCCCATAGCAACCCTTGACGTCGTACAACCCGCCTAAGATATCGCCACCATGACCTCCTCAAACCCGTTTTCCCCACTAACCTATAAAGATGCTGGCGTTGATATTGACGCAGGAGATCAGTTGGTGGAGAACATTAAACCTTTTGCAAAACGCACCATGCGCCCCGAGGTGTTGGGCGGGATCGGCGGGTTTGGCGCGCTGGTTGAGGTCTCCAAAAAATTTAAAAATCCGGTCATGGTGTCCGGCACCGATGGGGTCGGCACCAAACTGAAGCTAGCCTTCCATTTAAATAAACACGACACCATCGGCCAGGATTTGGTCGCCATGAGCGTAAACGATATTTTAGTGCAAGGTGCAGAGCCGATTTTCTTTCTCGATTATTTTGCGTGCGGCAAATTGGACGTGGCGGTCGCAACCGATGTGGTGAAAGGCATTGCTTACGGCTGCGAGCTGGCAGGCTGCGCCTTGATCGGCGGCGAGACTGCGGAAATGCCCTCCATGTATCCCGCCGGCGAATATGATCTTGCCGGGTTTGCCGTGGGCCTGGTGGAGCGCCATGCGATTATTACCGGTAAAACCATTGCTGCTGGTGATGTGGTGCTCGGCTTGCAATCAAGTGGCGCGCATTCGAATGGTTATTCACTGGTGCGTAAAGTGATCGAACGCAGCGGTGTGGATTTGCATGCTGCTGCCCATCAGCAGCTTGCGGCTGATTTACTGGCGCCCACGCGCATTTATGTCAAGCCGCTGTTGGCGTTGATCGAAACCGGTGTCGTCAAGGGCATGGCGCATATTACGGGCGGCGGCCTGACTGAAAATATCCCGCGCGTGCTGCCTGCTAATGTGACCGCGGTGATTGAGCGTAAAAGCTGGACCGCGCCGCCCGTGTTCGCGTGGCTGCAGCAGCAGGGCCAGATCGATGACGCCGAAATGGCGCGCACCTTTAATTGCGGCATCGGCATGATTGTGGTCGTGGCGAAAGCGGATGCTGACCGCGCCGCCCAACTGCTGCGCGATGTCGGCGAAACCGTATTTACGATCGGTGAAATTCGCACCCGCAGCGCAGATGAGGCACCGACTATGGTGGTTTGAATTCAGTTCAATATGAAATTAAAGCCCAAGCCCTAGCGCGGCTTCTGGCACACAAAGCGCTGAAA
>JAYWCO010000158.1:0-3988 GCA_043780475.1 Burkholderiales bacterium
CGCGTAATGCGAATTTCGTGCCTGAGCAGCACAAATAAAAACGGAGGCCGCAGCCTCCGTCTGTTTAACGCAGTCCCGCTATCAAACGGAAAAGGAAGACCCGCATCCGCAGGTGCTGGTGGCGCTGGGATTCTTGATTACAAACTGGGCGCCTTCGAGGCCTTCGCTGTAATCGATTTCTGCGCCAACCAGATACTGGTAGCTCATCGGATCAATCAGCAGCTGGACACCATTTTTTTCCATGATGGTGTCGTCTTCGTTGGTGACCTCATCGAAGGTAAAACCGTACTGCAAACCTGAGCAACCACCGCCTGTAACGAATACCCGTAGCTTGAGCTCGTCGTTACCTTCTTCGACGATCAGCGCTTTGACCTTTTCAGCGGCGCTGTCCGAGAAAATTAGGCCCGGGGGCATCATTGACATATCGTTCATGTTTATTCTCCAAAAAACTTTACTACCAGTATTTATTAAATGGGGTGCAAGGCGTGTATTTCAATCGCTGTATTTTAGTTGCCGTATTTCAACCAATATTGACCGAATGTGTTTATCCGAGTGGTCGGCTGTCGTTACCATTTTAGCCGCTAATGGCCGGCTTAAATTCAATCACTTTATCGCTGAGCTTAAGTTCACCCTCATGCATCAGGCGGCCCATCACAATCGCGCCAACATGGATTTCTATGGTTTTGTAGCTCACATCCCCTGTGACCCGCGCTTTAGACAGGAGTTCGAGATATTCTTTTGCCCGCACCGGACCCGCCACTGTACCGTTAATGACGACGTGGCCAACATCAATTTCGCCTTCAACTTTAGCCAGCTCTGAAAGCACCAGCGTGCCAGGCTTGTCGCCCATGGCTTTGATATTGCCTTTTACATGGCCATCAATCCGTAAACCACCCGTAAATTGTACGTCACCGACAATGGTAGAACCGGCTCCGATCAAGCTGTCGATCGGACTCGGTTTATTTGATTTACCCCAAGACATAATGACTCCTTAAAGATTGATACTGCGCTGGCCACGGACCTCAAAGCCCGGCAAACCAAATACGCGAATTTGGACGCTTTTAAGCTGCGTCCCCTCAGGAATTTTAAACCGCCCGTCCACTTTTTGGTAGTAGCGGAATTCGATCTCGTTGCCCACCGCGCGCAATTCACTATCCGTCGGAAAGCTGAGCGTGGTTTGTGCGGCACTTTGTTGCACCCGAGCGATAACCTGTACTTTACCCTTGAAATCCAGTTTGCGCTGGCCACCTTGTGTTAACAGCAGCCGATAACGGTATTCGTTAGGCAGTGCGTCTGCCTCGACTTTTAAATTGGCGATCGACAACCCCTCAGGAACGCTGCCAGCCGACATGATATTGCGCAGAAATCCCAAGTCTTCCTTGAGGCTGGCATTTTCTTCCTGAAGCTGCGACATGTTTTTTGATAGCTCGGCTTGCGCAGACTTCTCGACTGTTAACTGGCTTTCGACATCATTGAGCTGGCTTTTAGCGGCATCAAACAATTGCTGAATTTTTTGCTTGTCTGCTGTCAGCGTGGCGATTTGTTGAGTGGCTTCCTCACGACTAAAACCGGTGATGCGATAGCTGTTATCTACCACGAACCATGCGACCGCAGCTGCCACGCCCATGGCGACACCATAACCGCCGAATTTTATGTACCAGGGTACGTGCGAGCGTATCGCCACTTTTTCAGAGCGGATACCAATCTTGGAGCGAATTTTGCGCCAGGAGCCGCGTAACTTGAATTCGCTCAGCATGCAGGGACGACTAGTTGGAAGGAAGTCATATCTTCGCCTTATGTGTACAGCAGCGGTGATCAATAAAGCCCGGCAATCTACGGCCGAGGCCCACTATACCCTTCATTGGTGCTCGCAAGTCGGTAGCCACGATCACGGGGAATCGCATGAAATACACTCAATACGGCAGTAGGGGCATTCATAAAAAAAGCCGCACAAGGCGGCTTTTTTAGTGTGGGGTCGCGGTGGCTTGCAATACATGGCGATGAATAGCAGCCATCTTTGAATAACCCAATACAACCCAACAATTAACGTTTGGAGAATTGCTTGGCTCGACGTGCTTTACGCAGACCAACTTTTTTACGTTCGACTTCACGCGCATCGCGTGTCACCAAACCTGCTTTTGAAAGCTGTGGCTTCAACGTTGCATCGTAATCGATCAGGGCGCGGGTAATACCGTGGCGCACTGCGCCCGCTTGGCCAGATTCACCACCACCGAGTACGGTGACCATGATGTCAAACTTGTCGAGTGAGCCCACTAACTCCAGCGGCTGGCGCACGATCATGCGGCCTGTTTCGCGGGAAAAATACAAATCCAGGGGTTTGTCGTTTACCACGATATTACCCTTGCCTGCTTTCATGAACACGCGTGCTACTGAGCTCTTGCGGCGACCCGTACCGTAATTATATTTACCGACCATGATGCTTGTCCTTAATCGTGATGCTTGGATGGAGAGTGGATTAAAGAGCGAGCTCTTTAGGCTGCTGCGCGGTATGCGGGTGCGTGGCACCGGCATAAACCTTCAGCTTTTTGATCATTGCATAGCCCAGCGGGCCTTTAGGCAACATACCTTTAACGGCTTTTTCCAAAACACGTTCAGGATGTTTTTCCTGGAGCTTGTTGAAATTCGTTTCTTTAATGCCGCCGGGATAACCGGTGTGGCGATAGTATTTTTTGTCCTCGCCCTTATTGCCGGTCACGCGCAATTTCTCGACATTGGTAACAACGATGAAGTCACCGGTATCAACGTGAGGCGTGAATTCAGGTTTGTGCTTGCCACGTAAGCGACGAGCGATCTCACAGGCAACACGGCCCAAAATTTTGTCGGTGGCGTCAACTACATACCAGTCGTGAATAACGTCGGCTGGCTTGGCGGAAAAGGTTTTCATTTGTATCACTCGCTTTGGTTTGAGTTGGCCGGTTTGTGTTTACAGCAGTTTTTTGCGCATCTCTGCAAGAAATGCCAAACGGCCAAAATCGTGGCTAAAAGGTAGGTTCGGGGCTAACCAGTCAGCGGAACCCGAAACTATAATGAATTCAAGGCACTTTTGTCAAATTTTTCTCTCGTATCCTTCTCATGGGCCGCATAGCGGGATTCTCGCCGGGGCCTTATACTTTCGCGGTAGCCGATGTTGAAAACGCTCAAGTTCTCACCCGATCTTTATGGTTAATGTTGGAGCAAGTCATGAAAGCACGCATCAAATGGATCGAAAATGTCGCCTTTGTCGGCGAGACTGAAAGTGGGCATGCGCTGGTCATGGATGGCTCGCCCGAGGCCGGGGGTCGCAATCTGGGGCCGCGTCCGATGGAAACCGTGCTGATCGGCACGGGCGCCTGTAGCGCGTTTGATGTGATACATATTTTAAAAAAGGGGCGTGAGCCTATTACTGATTGCGTGGTGGAGCTATCTGCGGAGCGCGCTGATACTGATCCAAAAGTATTCACGCGTATTCATTTTCATTATTTGGTCACGGGCAAAGCACTGGATCACGCCAAAGTAGCGCGGGCGATTCAGCTGTCGGCCGAAAAATATTGCTCCGCCTCAGCGATGATGGCTAAAACCGCGGTAGTTACTCACGATTTTGAACTGATTGAAGCTTAGGGTTAAAGCCAGTAAGAGGTTGCCGTCATAACCTTCGAAACGCCACGCATCGCGGCCTTAACGGGTGGCGGCAGCGCCACAGCCCCATTCTCAAGCCCGGTTTGCGCATGATGGATTTCATCGGTACGCATGGTCTCGATAATCTGGCGACTGCGTTGATCATTCTCAGGGAGCCGTTTGAGGTGCTCGCTCAAATGCGCTTCAACCTGACGCTCGGTCTCAACCAGAAAGCCCATGCTCCATTTGTCACCCAGCAAACCTGATACCGCGCCAAGTGCAAATGAGCCTGCATAGAACAACGGCGTTAAGCGGCTGGTTGCACCGTTTAGCTCAGTGATCCGAGTTTGGCACCAGGCCAAATGGTCCTTTT
>JAYWCO010000159.1:0-9289 GCA_043780475.1 Burkholderiales bacterium
AATTCGCGCAAAATTTGAAACGTGAGCGGTCGCATGGAGAATATTCAGTTCAGTTATCCGTGCGGTTTTCAGCCTTATTTTCAGCCTTACAGGCCGCCACCTCAGCCGCATACGCGACACCGGCAATCACCGAATCCAGCAGCAATTCCACGCGAGCCGCGAGTTTGCTGGTGTCACGATAATCGGCGGGCGCAATAAAATCAACCCGCCCCGCCTCCAGCAAGCGCACACAGGTTTCTTTGGTCTTGGCGATTCTGGGATTGAACACGGCAATAGCATGCCCGCCACTTTTTTTCGATAGCGCCATTGACGGCACATCGGTCATTCCGTCACCGATATAAATCATGTTGGGAAACGGAATGGGCCGCTCATTTTCGGGCATGTGATCATTGATCGATTCCGCGAGCGATTCCTTGCCTTTGTTGATGCGAAATAAAAATTGGGTTTTGGAGGTGTCGGTAATCAGCAGCTTTGGAAAGGTCGCAATGCCGTATTGATTAAAGTGATATTCGGACGCGTAAATCTGCTTAAAATATTTGCGGATAGACACGCCTTCCAGGATTTCCTTTTGCCCGGCCGAAATAATGTAGTGCTGCACATTGACCTTACCCGCACCGCGCTTTTTTACATACGCGTTGATATGCGGGAACCAGCTTTCAACACCAGGGAAATACTGGATTTTTTCGGCCATCGCTGAAAAATCTTCGCGGGTGATTTTGACAGAATCATTTTTATAAAGTTTTTCCATCATCAGCCGCATATACACCAGCATCGGATCAGAGCCGGTGGCAATAGCTTCTTCATGAACCTGTTTCCAGAAGGCTTGCGGCTCAATACCGATTTTGGGCAATACCGTGTATTCCTGCATCGGCTGTGGCGACAAGGTGCCATCGAAGTCATACACAATGGCAATCGTGTCCTGCGAAAATTTGTTTTTTAGCGGAGGTGCGGATTTAGCGGTTGTGAGTTTACCCGCAGCCTGTTTAGTAGCAACAGCTTTGACGATTTTCACTTTTTTCATCGATGCTTTAGTCATGATGAAAGTTTACCTGCAAAAGCAGCGCTTGCCGCCCGCACCAAAGAAAACGCCCGAACCTGTCGGGCGCTAGATTCACCATTCATACCGGGGTTAATAAATGGAGCGTTCAGTCTGCGCAGATGCCAGCTTTTTTAATAATAGGACGCCACTTATCAATCTCGGCGGCTAAATGTAGACGTAATGCCTCGGGCGTTTGCCGGGCAGCGGCTTCGGGCGCGGTGCCAAACGCGGCAAAACGCTCAATCACATCTTTATCTTTTAATGCATGCTGTAGCGCTTTAACCAGTTTATCGTTGGCGGCTTTAGGCGTGCCTTTGGGTGTCCAGATACCGTGCCACACCCCAACATTAAAACCTTCTAAGCCAGACTCATCGAGCGTGGCCAGATTAGATAATGAGGCCACCCGGGTTTTGGAGGTTACCCCGTAGGCTTTGACCTTGTCAGCTTTGATTTGTGATGTGGTGTTGGTGGTTTGGTCACACATAAAATCGACTTGTCCGCCCAGCAAATCAGTCATGGCCGGCTGCGTACCTTTGTAGGGCACGGTCAGAATATCGGTTTCGATCGCGCTCATGAACAGCATGCCGCAAAGATGCGAGGCCGAGCCAACACCTGAATTGGCGTAGGAAATTTTGGCTTTATTCGCTTTGACGTAAGCAATAAAATCCTTGAAATTATTTGGCGGAAAATCTTTCTTGGCGATCAGCGTCATCGGCACCTCGGTCACCAGGCCAATCTGCTCCAAGTCTTTAGTCTCATCATATTTAAGATTGCGATAAAGCGAAGGCGCGGTCGAGATCCCGATATGCATGAGCAGCACGGTTTAGCCGTCAGCCGGTGCCGACACCACGCGACTGACGTCGATCGTGCGCGCCACCGTATCGGTCGGCCCGCCTGCGGCAAACGGAACAAGGATGGTGATGGGCTTGCTTGGATAAACATCTGCGGGATGGCTCGCCATCGACGCCATTACCGACAACAGGAGGCCGGTGGCAAGCGCAAAGATTTTTAATTTCATACTGCCTCCTGAATAATTATGATGGGACGTGAACGCATCTTATTTAATCTACGAATTAGTTTAAATCGGAAACATATCAATACTCAATGCTTGTAGGTCACACTGCGGCGCACCAAGCCCCGCCATCAGCAGGCAATTACGCCGGGTGGGCGTGGTGGCCTTGGAGGCTTGAGTTTGGGATATGGCTTGGGCCCCGACCCTGGCTCTGGCTGCGAATCAGTAACAGCCAGCCGTTCGGGCTAACCACTTCGCCGTGCATGCTGCCCGCTAGCGCCAACTGATAATCGCCCTGGTTGAGCTGCATTTCGCCTACATGGCACGAGCCTTCCAAAACCTAGATTCTTCATCTCCATGATGCCGATGCGGTGCCAAGCGGACGCCTGCCTTGAATCGTGCCAGCCAGGTCATGGTAAGGCCATCATCAAATAATATTTGTGTTTCTATGCCGGGCATTTGCGGTAGCCAGTCACCTGAACCTGCACGAACGGTGGTGATGCTGCTGTGCTCATTTGGGCTTAATGTTATTGAAGCTTTGAAGGCGGCTTTTGACAAAAGATTTTGCTTGATCAACGCGGCGCGTTCTGGCCGCAGGTTGACGGGCGGCATGGCGATGAGTAGCTGGTTTAGCAAGGCATTAGGCAGTCGCGATAGCGGTTTATTGTTAGGCATTTTTTATTCTATGCCGGGAATAGGGCATCACTGCCCAGCACATTGCGCAACTGGATTAGCGCGCGCCGGATATGGGTTTTAACGCTGCCTAGCGGAATGCCTGCATGCTGGACAATTTCGGCATGGCTCAGGCCCTTAAAGAACGCCAGCAATAACAACTGGCGTTGCAATGGCGTGAGCGTCCGCAGTGCATGATGCAGCGCGATATCAGATTCGGTTGCCAGCAGTAAATCTTGCGAATTGCGGCCCTGATCGTCGAGCTCGTCTACCAACTTATGGGGTTCGGGATGGCTGAAAGCTTCGTCCTGGAGCCTCAGCAAATCCAGGGCGCGGCTGCGGGCAATAATGAGCAGCCAGCCGAGCACGCGCCCACGCGATTGATCGTAGTGCGCCGCATTCCGCCACACCTGCATATACACATCCGAGACGATTTCTTCAGCCATTTCAGGTTGGCGTACGATGCGCAGCGCGACGCCGTAATCCCGGCCAACGGTAGCATCATAGAATTAGGCAAAAGCGTGTTGATGATGTGCGGCAATGTTTTTGACCAGTTGGCGCAGCGCATTTTCAGCCTCATCAACATGCTCATCCGAGGGCAACGGTATTTCAGCCGCCTTGTGGCGGGCAATAACCGGCGCACACTCGGCAACCACAGCCAACATGCCCCGATCCTGGGATAAGGCTTTTGACGGGGGTGCACTCTGCGCCGGTCGCCGCGCTGAATTAAGCTGCGGAATTATCATAGGCTGAAGTGCTGGTGACCCGTCTGGCGACATTTGCTGCTCTCTGCATAGATTTGAATACTTCTCTTCGTTGAGCTATGCGGGCACGCCTTAAATAGATGCAGTGCCGATGCAATGTTTAGCATGATTGGATTTCGTTGGCTAAAACAAGGCGCCTTGAACCGCTTGGCCGGGGACGTAAAATTGGCTGGTGTCGAGCCGCTGGATTTGTCTGCGTCCCTGACTATTGAGGTCCAGACGCATGCAGGCCTTGGCAAAACGTTGCTTCAAGAGTTCTGCAAAGATGCCTTGCCCGACCATGCGCGTGCCGAAATCAGGATCATTATCCCGGCCACCGCGCATCTGCTGGACGCGTGACATCACATGTGCAGCTTTTAATGGGAAATGTATTTCCAGCCAATTACGGAATAGGGCTTTTAGCTCCCACGGCAGGCGCAACATGATGTAGCCGGCCGTGGTGGCACCCATGTCACGTCCGGTTTCAAGCAGGGCTTCCAGCTCGTGATCCGTTAAAAATGGGATGACTGGGGCGACATTGATGCCGACCGGAATGCCCGCGTCGGCCAAGCGCTTGATTGTTTGCATGCGCCGAGCCGGGGCGGCGGTGCGCGGCTCCAGATAGCGTGAAATATGGTGATCCTGGGTCGTCACCGAGATGGTGACACGCACCAGATTGCGCTTGGCCATCGGCACCAGAATATCCAGATCACGCTCGATCAATGCCGACTTGGTGATGAGGCCAACCGGCTGATTGAATTCACTCATGATTTCCAGGCACTGGCGGGTCAGGGTGTATTCCCGCTCGCACGGTTGATAGGCATCGGTAATGATGCCGAGACTAATCACATCGCATCGATAGCCAGGTTTCGACAGCTCGGCGCGCAGCAGCTGTGGCGCGTTTACCTTGGCAAAAATACGCGTCTCGAAATCCAGCCCCGGCGATAGACCCAGATAGGCGTGAGTGGGGCGGGCGAAACAATAAATGCAGCCGTGCTCACAACCTCGGTAGGGATTGACCGAATATTGAAACGGAATATCAGGCGAATTATTTTCGCTGATGATGCTCTTGGCGGTTTCACGCGTAATCACGGTTTTGAGCGGCATGATGTCGGTCTCATCATCAGCCGGGTAATGCCAACCGTCATCGAATGCGCTGCGCTGCCATTGCTCGAAGCGGCCTTCGAGATTGAGTGCTGCGCCACGACCTTTATGCGCCTGATCACGCGCCAAACCGGTGGCGGCATTAGTGAGTCTGAGAGACATGTCGACCTCGCATCAAATTTAAATACTGGATACTGCGTACTGAATAAATATACAGTATTTAAGTTTATTTGCAATCCGTCTCGCTCGTTGCTCCAGTCTCCTCACGCTCCTTTCCGTCCGCCGAGCTGATACCAATTCAGTTTGCGTGTCAGCACCATGACCAGTCCCAGCACGATAAACAGGACGATGGATCCCATCACCAGCGCATTATCTTCAGACTTCAGTAGCACGAAAAGGATGGCATACAGCAGCGCGAGCTTCAGCCCGAACCACAGTCCGCGCGCCCTGCTACCCAACACATGAAACAGGTAATAACTGATCAGCGGCACACAGGCAGCGCTGGCAATGAGATAGGCATATATAAAGAGAATGTGCTCGGAGAGGCTGACCAGCAACAGAAAGAAAATCGCCAGCGCCAGGCCGACAAACGCATATTGCATGGGATGTATCCGGATCTCGCGCAAGGTTTCCAGCACGAAGAAAGTAGCAAACGTCAGCACGATAAACAGCACGCCGTATTTCACGGCACGCTCAGCTTGCAGGTAAATATTGGCGGGCTCGATGAAGCTGACGTCGAATGTTTCAAGCGGCAGCTTTTCAGAAATGGGGTTTTGCAATAAGGAAATATTGCGGCTGGCCAAATGCGAAACCTCCCAGGTCGCGCTGAAGCCAGAGTCTGTCACGGTTTTGGACTGCGGCAAAAAACGTCCGCCAAAATTAGGGTGCGGCCAGTTGGTGGTTAGGTTGACGGTGGTACTGGCGGCCAGCGGCGCTACCGCCAACGAGCCCAAGCCCGCCACGTTCAGGTTAATAATGGCTTCATAGCGGTTCGTCTGCAGCACATCACCCATTGGTGCCAGCGCGTGCAGGCCATCACCCAGTACATCGGTGTTGGTCCCGTTCGCGATGGTCAGCGGCTGCCCATTCCACAGAATTTTTGGCGTGCCATTAAGGCCGCGTACATCGGTTACACCGACCGCTAAATAGGCCTGGCTTACCGTGAACGATTTAGGGTCAAGCGCCAACCCCAAATTTTTCGGTATCTCGAATTCTGCTTTCCACTGACCATCGGTACGGTAGGTCAACGCTTTATAGATTCCCTTATATTTCGGCTCGATCTTCGCCGACACGTCATAGCGCAGACGGGCAGGCACAAAAATTATTTTTCGACTATGCGTTACCGTTTCCATTTTTTCATGGCCCTTATCGTTTACCGAAACAACAATTTCCCGCTCGGTATAGGGAACCACCAGTAACGGCCCGGCGAGCCGCTGCGCTCCGGATGAGCTGGCCGCAATGGTGTCTTCAACCTGATGTTGTAAATACTGACGCTGGCGCACCACGCCTTCAATCATCTGTAACGGGATCATTAATATCAGGATAAGTGCGGCGATAATCAGGAGACGAATCAGTAAGGATTTTTGCATGGGGTGCTCAAAGTTGAAGATCGGGAGTTAAAACAGAAATTAAAGTTTTATTGGCCCAGAGGACGTTTGTGCTGTTGGCGGCAAAATTTACGCTGCCCCCTTGCTTATTAACCTAACAACACAAACGTCTCGCTCCGAGGTTCGTAAGGATCAAGCATCAGCGGTTTGGTGAAGCGCTGTGACGTTTAATCCCAGTTAATATTGAATTGCCGATGCGACGATAAATCAGCGCTGAACCATGAAGCACCGGCAACGCCGCGGGCGGTTTGGTCGACATAAATATCGTTCGATGCGCTCACCACTTTTTTCGGGTGCGTGTTGAGCCACTCCACCCACACTGTGCCGGTGATGTTGCTGGTAGCGTTGTTAGCGCTTTGGGAGGGGGCAGCATGCAGCGAGGCAGTATCTGCTTGCAGCACCAGATTCAGGCTCGCTGAATGGTTGCTGTGCATAACCGGCATGTTGTAGCTGTACTCAACGGTGACGGTCTCGCCCGGTGTTAAGTTTAGAATCGAATCCGATTCAATATGGCGGTCATTAATCCATACCGTCAGCCGCCTTTTTTTATGCCTTGCACGAGTTTCATTGCGCACCTCAGCACGATCCATCTCGGTGAATAACTGGTGCGCCATCAGCTCACCGGTTTGGGTTACGTCGGTTGCATCCACTTTAAAGGAAGCTAACACCGCGCCTGAAGGTAATACTGCCTGGAAATGGGCAACAGCAGGGCCATCAGCGGGCATCAGAAAGGTTTGCATAACCCGTACCTCAGCGACATTGCTGTTGATACGAATGCGCCAATCGCGCTCCATGGCATCCAGCGCGGCCGATGCACCGTTGTCCCCCATCTTGAGCAAGCCAGGCATGATCGCAGCCCCCATCCCAGCGGGGGCGGCAACCTCTGACTCAATGGCTGGGTTGGTCAACGCAGTCGCTTGCTGCGCAGGCGAGGCTAAATTGTTAGCGGGTAAATGATGCGCTTCTGCGGTACTCATCAGTAACAAAGTCAGGCCCGCCGCGAATAAGCTAAAAACGATGCCACAAGCGATGGCTGCCGCCAGCATCTTGAATAAATCGAGCACCGCGAATTGGGCGTCACCACTATTCGGTGTGACCGTTTGGTTGGATATAACAGCCTGTGCTTTCATTGCGTTCCCCTTCGTTAGTGACACGGATGCGGTGGGTTTTGAATACCGCTGACACAAGCTCATTGGGCGCTTTGATTCGGGCTGATTCAGGGTGCGATTTATGGCGTATTGGCGATGCAATGTGGCTAAAAAATGGCATTAAGCCCTACATGTGCCATGCTGAAGTCGCATGCGGTATAGTCGTTTTCGTGCCCAAAAAAATAGTTTTAAAATTAATTCCAAATTAACCGCGTGCCCCGTTACGGAGAAATAAGTCATGCTGAAACGCATTGCCATTGTTGAAGACGACGCAACCATTCGTAAAAATTATGCCGAGGCGTTGGAGCGCAGCGGCTATGAGGTGGAGGCGCATGCATCTCGGCTGGCCGCCATGCCCGCGCTTAAATTGCGGCTGCCCGACCTTGCCGTTATTGACATCGGTTTGGGCGATGAGGTCGATGGTGGATTTACTCTGTGCCGCGATTTGCGGGCCATGTCGGCGACCCTGCCGATTATTTTTTTATCAGCGCGTGATAGCGATATTGATATTGTGTCGGGGCTGCGTTTAGGCGCAGATGATTACGTGACCAAGGATGTCAGCATGCCGCATTTGAGTGCACGTATTGCCGCGCTGTTTCGCCGTCTTGAAGCGTTGCGACAGCCGGCACGCGCGGAGGATGTGCTGCATCGCGGCGACTTGATGCTGGATA
Organism: Burkholderiales bacterium; assembly: GCA_043780475.1. GTDB lineage: Bacteria > Pseudomonadota > Gammaproteobacteria > Burkholderiales > Usitatibacteraceae > UKL13-2. The sequence continues at coordinate 7,997 of JAYWCO010000159.1, forward strand.
TTAACCGCCTGTCGATTCAATGGCGCAAACAGGATGTGGTGCTCACGGTGACCGAATTCTGGATGATTCATGCGCTGGTGAAATTTCCCGGACATGTAAAAAATCGGGATCAACTCATGCGTGAAGCGGAATTAGTGGTTGACGATAATACGATTACATCGCATATGAAGCGCATCCGTAAAAAATTTGTTGCGGTCAATGCTGCGTTTGATGAGATCGAAACGGTGTACGGGATGGGATATAGATGGAAGGCGACGTGACGGTCGTTATGGCGGGCTGTTTAGTGGCGATCCCGTCATGAAAGTAGCGCCGTTTTTACTCAGTATTCGCGCGCGCTTGTTGCTGGTGTCGCTGTTATTGCTGCTGATTCCGCTGATCGGGTTTCGCTTCGTCAAGGAGATGGAAGGATATTTGCGTGAAGGCCAGCAGCAGGTTTTGGTGAGTGCGGCCAGGCTGCTTTCGGCCACCTTGTCGGATCGACCGCAACTGTTGCCGCGCGATGCGCCGGTAGAAAGCGGCGCAGAACAGGAGCGGCGAAAAGTGCTGGCGCTGTTCGGCAGTGCCGCGCCGGAGACGGCGGCAAATTTAGGCTCGGCCTACCAGCCCTCAGAAGATATTGAACGCATGTTAAGCGTGGTGGCAAAAAACGCCTCACGGATTTGGGTGGTGGATACCAGAGCGCGAGTGCGGGGCTTGTCCGGCAGCCTGAGCACACCTGAAAACCTCGTCAACGCACCGGGTGTGTTGCAAAAAATTTATCAGTCGATGGTGCGACCAGTAATCAAATTATGGGGTGCAGAAAATTCAGCGGCTATTGTTGAGGACGATACGCAAACCACGAAAGCCGTCATGTCGCAGGTTGATCGCGCCTTAAACGGCGAGCCCACCTGGTTGTGGCGCTATTTAAAAGATGGCCGCACCGTGGTGTTGTCCGCCGCGCAGCCGATTTGGGCAGGCGATGAAATCGTTGGTGCCGTGGTGGTAGAAGAGACGACGCGCGGCAATCAGGCGATTACGGTGGCGGCGCTTGAGTCACTGCTGGCGATGAGCTTTATTGTTTTTTTCGTCGGGTTTCTGACCCTGATTGTGTTTGCCTGGCGCCTCGCCTACCGTGTGCGTCGCCTGCAGACCGAAGCCGATCTGGCAATCGATTCGCAGGGCCGTATCAAGGGCGTCATTTCCGGGTCACTGGCCCGCGATGAGATCGGCACACTTGCGCGTACGCTGGAAGAAGTGCTGCAGCGGCTTGCGCGCTATAACGCCTACCTGGAGCAAATGGCGTCGCGTCTGGCC
>JAYWCO010000160.1:0-2970 GCA_043780475.1 Burkholderiales bacterium
GCAATAGCGTGCAGGTGACAAACGTCTTGCCCACACCCGTATCAGTACCGGTGATGAAATAATTTTTCATGGCATCTTCATGTTTCTCAACGCTTGCGAACCATTTTTTTGAACTCTGCCAAGTCAATTGCCTGCTCGCCATCAATGGTCTTTCGTTTTGAAAATGCCGGTTTCCAGGCGTGTCCATAAACCACTTCGTAGGTGGCGGGCAGGCGATCATTCAAGCGAAATTTTTCGTATGCAGTTTGCAATACTTGCCAGCGTGTTTTGCCCATCAAGCCCGAGTTTCGACCAGGCAATATATTGTGTGCGCCGATGCCTTTGAGCTCACGCAACATGGTTTTCAAATCGAGGTAGGTGAGCGTAATCGTTTCCTGATCCATCACCGGGTCAGCAAAGCCTGCCTGAACCAGGATGTCGCCGATATCGTGCATATCAACGAAGTCACTTACATGCGGCTTGTCATCCACGCTGCGGAATGATTGGCGCAGCTCTTTTAAGGTGTCCGGCCCGAAGGTCGTAAACATGAAAAGTCCGTTCGGTTTGAGCACGCGTGCCACTTCTTCGGCTACCCGTTCAGGATCGCACCATTGCAGGGTCAGGCTGGACAGCACGAGATCAATACTGTCGCTGGCGAGCGGCAGTGATTCTGCGTCTGCGCAAATAAATTCAGTGCTGGCTTGTCTGCCAAATGCCTTCAAGAAGCGCGCCAGTGCTGGGGTTTGGGGTAATGCTTGGGATAATTTAGTGCGTGCGTATTGCAGCATGGGCGGGGCCAAATCCAACGAGACAATATCGGTATCGGGATAGCGCTCGCGCAGCTTTCGCGTTACATAGCCGGTGCCGCTACCGAGGTCAAGGGTGCGTGCGGGGGTGAGCTTGATATAGTCCAGCCGCTCAAATAAACGGTTGGCAATTTCGCGTTGCAAAAAGGCGTTTTCATCATAAGTGTCAGCAGCGGTGCCGAACGAACGGCGTACCTGTTGTTTCGCGGGTAGAGCCGGGGCGTTCATCGCGCGAGATGCTTCATAACATGATCCAAAAATAATTCTCGATGCGATAAAAACGGCGCGTGTGCGGCGTGTTGAATCAATGCATATGTAGCGCCGGGCAAATGCTCGGCTAACCAGCGTGCAGCGGGCTCGGCAGTCAAGGCATCATGGTCGCCCTGAATAACCAGACTGGCATGTGAAATATGCGCGAGCTGCTTGCGTACATCACCGGTTCGCAGAATATTGAGCCCCGCCTGTAACGCTAAGGCGGATGGCTCGCCACGCGCACTCATGGCGGTTTGCAGTGCCGCAATAGTGGCGCGCGCACCGGGTTGGTTTAAGGTTTGCAACGCGAGAAAGCCGCGAATAGTCTCCGCATAATGCGTCGTCAGTCGCTCTGCAAAATCATCCAGCACTTCCGCCATTTTACCGTAGGGCCAGTCATCGCGAGCCACGAAGCGGGGCGTGGTGCCGACCAATACTAATTTATTCACCCGCGCCGGATGGCGACGAGCGAGCGTCAGCGCGATTTGTCCACCGAGCGACCAGCCGAGCAAATGCGTAGGATGAATTATGGTCTCAGCAATGGCATCAGCTGCGGCCTCAAGCGTGGTCAACGGCAGATCACGCGAATAGCCGTGTCCCGGCAGATCAACCACCTGCAGGTTGTAATGTTGGGCGAGAGGCTGACGCACGCTATCCCATACTGCACCATTCAGGCCCCAGCCGTGCAATAGCATCAGCGACGGTTTGTGTTGATCTGAGCGGGTATCGTCAATAATTGTTTCGATAATAATGCTCATCGCGAGCCTTGCCCTAATAAGAGCACCTCAATATCGGTAATGGCCGTCACCAGATCAAATACATCGTCGGTAGTATGGTTGGCCGAGAGCGATACACGCAGCCGCGCGGTGCCTGCCGGCACAGCCGGTGGGCGAATCGCAGGCACCAGCATGTGGCGCTCGCGCAGTGCCTCCGAAAACGCTATCGCGGTGGCATTGTCGCCGACAATAATCGGCTGAATCGCCGTTTGCGAAAATGGCGCTTTAGCGTATTGCAGCTTCAGGGCGTCACTAAAAAAATCAATCAAGGTACGCAGATGCCGACGGCGTTCATGGTCCTTTGTCATGACATCAAGGCTCACCAGCATGGCGGCGGCAATCGCAGGCGGAGTGGCCGTGGCAAAAAGATAGGTGCGGGCAGCCTGCATGATCCACTCCACTACATCTTCATGGCCGGCCACAAACGCACCGTAACCGCCAGCGGCTTTGCCGAGCGTGGCCATATAAACAATGCGCTCGCTTTTCAGATTCAGCAGCTCCAGTGCGCCCTTGCCGCGATAGCCGAGCACGCCGAAGCCATGCGCATCATCGATTACCAGCAGCGCGTTGTATTGTTCGGCGAGCGCCAATAATTCGACCAGCGGCGCAATGTCACCATCCATGCTGAATACCGCATCGGTCGCAATAATTTTGCGGCCACCGGTTGGCGCATCGACCAACATGGCCTCAAGTTTGGCAACATCATTATGCGCATAGCGTTTGAACGTGGCGCGCGATAAAATCGCGCCGTCGTTCAAGCAGGCGTGGTTGAGCTTGTCGGCGAAGATGGTATCGCCGCGCCCGGCAAGCGCCGTTAAGATACCCAGATTGGCTGCATAGCCCGATGAAAACAACAGGGCTTTTGGCAAGCCCATAAATTCAGCCAGACGAATTTCAAGATCATAATGCGGCTGCATATGCCCCGTCACCATGTGTGAGGCTGCCGCCCCTAGACCATAGCGCTTGAGTGCGCGCATGGCTGCCTCAACCACACGAGGGTGATTGGCGAGCCCCAAATAATCGTTGCTGGCAAACGACATAACGCGTTCGCCATCGACAATCATGGAAGCGTCTTGCGGGCTCGACACCAGACGGCGCGAACGGAGTTGATCGGCTTGTGCCAGCTCGGAAAGAAGGACGGAAAAATCAGCGGTGGA
>JAYWCO010000161.1:0-1595 GCA_043780475.1 Burkholderiales bacterium
GTGAGACCAATGACCGACAGATTATCGGAGTCAGCGCCGGCTTTACGCTCAGCCTCCTCCATCAGCTTGGGAACGAGTGTGACAATATTTTCACGCTGCAGTTTAAGCGCGATAAATGAGGAATTAACCTGCGCCCAAAAGCCGTCGGTGGACATCAAAATGCTATCGCCTACCCGCAACTCCCAGCCTTCGGCATGCGATACGCCCGGCGGCAACACCCCGCCCACGCAGTTGTAAATTTTATTGCGATCCGGATGAACCGCTGCTTGCTCGGGCGTGATGACGCCGGCATCCATCAATTGCTGAACCCGTGAATGGTCCAGCGTGGTGGCGGCGAGCTGACCTTCGCGGCAGACATACAAGCGCGAATCGCCCACATGCGACCACCAGGCTTTATCATTTTGGACGATGCAGGCCACCACCGTGGTGCGCGGGCATTCAAGCATATTGTGCTCGTCGGCAAACGCGACAATGGCCCGATGTGCGGAGTGGATGGCGGACTCCAGAAATTCTTTAGGCTTGCGCAAATAACCACGCGCCGCTTCTTGTTGAAACCGGTTGGTGATGGAGTTCACCGCGATTTCTGCAGCAATCTCGCCGCGGGCGTGGCCACCCATGCCGTCCGCGATCACCATCAGCAGCACATCTTTGGAATAACTATAGGCGAGCCGGTCCTGATTGACCTTGCGTCCGCCGATATAGCTATCCTGAAAAATGGTAAAACGCATATTGAGGTAGTTGTGTTTAATTCACTATTGCGAGTGCTTGCCGGGCGCTTGTTTAATGATAAAAATTAAAATATTTTTCGGTTAAGGGTCGCTTTCAAGCGGCCGGTCAAGGTTGTTTCGGGGCTGCTCAGCTCGGTTTCAGCCGCCTCTGGCGCATCTGCGTTGCTATCAGTGCGCTGCAGCGTACGCACCTCTTTCATCAGCGCCCGCTGTAGCTCAAACGCTGATTGAGGACGGGCTAAATGGTCAAGCTTCAGGCACCACTCAACAATCTCGATCAGCTCATCCGAGTAGGCCTGACGCGCCATCGTGCGCAGCGGCTCAACCTTGTCTTCTTGTTCACGTTCATTGGCAGGCTGCGGATGAATGCCTGAAATACAGCAATACATCGCCGCACCCGCCGCGTAAATATCAGACCAAGGCCCCAGTTGATCAAAATTGCGATACTGCTCGGGCGCCGCATACCCGGCGGTGTACATCGGCCTCAGTTTGGGCGCGTCCGTGGTAAGCGCCTGGCGGGCCGCGCCAAAATCCAGCAGTACCGGCTTGCCTTCCATGGTGATGTAGATATTGGCGGGCTTGATATCCAGATGCAGCAATTTATTGGCGTGGACTTCGCGCAGGCCGTTCAGCAAATGCGTAAACATGCGGCGAATAAAACTCTCGGTGAATTCATGGCGATGGCGTTGTATATGAAATTGCAGCGTACGGCCACGCACATATTGCATCACCATGTAAACGGTTTCATTGGCGCGAAAAAAGTTTTCCACCCGCACAATATTGGGGTGGCTAATGGTTGCAAGCGAGCGACCTTCTTCAAAAAAACATTTCAGGCCGTGACGAAACACCGCCAGATTTTCATCGGAA
>JAYWCO010000162.1:0-2048 GCA_043780475.1 Burkholderiales bacterium
GCGGTTGGTCCAATCGGCAATCAACAATGTCGTGCCGGTGTCCAGTAGCGCTTTTTGTGTTGCTTCGGTATGAATTGCGCGCTTGGCGTTCAGCTGGCAGGTCAGGCACCACGCCGCTGTCGCATCGACAAATACAGGCTTTCCCGCATCACGCAGGGCTTCCAATTTTTCTTTGGAAAAAGAATTATCAGTGATGGCGGGTGCAACCATCGGGATCTGTGCAATCGCCCCCAGCCCATTGGCCAGTGCTGAGAGCATCACCAGTAGAATTGCGATTTTGCAGAGACCGGAGCGGTCGTGGCATTGTTCTTTCAGCCAGATGATGAAGCTGATGGCGAGCATTGTCACCAGCAGTACCAACAGCCCGTGTGCGCCGGTTTGTTGCGCCAGCACCCACACCAGCCAGATGACGCTGGCGAACATCGGAAACGCCATCAGTTGCTTGAACGTAATCATCCACGCGCCGGGTTTCGGTAGGTAAGAAACGAGCTTCGGAAATATCGCAATCAACAAAAATGGCAGCGAAAGCCCGAGGCCGATACTAAGAAAAATCGCCATGGAATAGATTGGCGGCAGGGTGAGCGTTGCGCCCACCGCTGTTGCCATGAAAGGTGCGGTGCAAGGCGTGGCGACCATTGTTGCCAGTACGCCAGTGGCAAAACTTCCGCGCAGCCCATGCTCTCGCGTGTCGGAAAGAGCGCTGCCGAACAATACCGGAAGCTCAAACATCCCCGCGAGGTTGAGGCCAACGAGGAATAATAAAATGGCGAGGAAGCCGACGAACGGCGGCGATTGCATCTGGAAGCCCCAGCCAATGCTCGCGCCCGCCATTTGCAGCGTGATGAGGATGGCAGCGATGGCGGCAAAGGAGACGAGTACGCCAAGGGTGTAGGCGAGTGCTTGCTTCACGATAACGTGGCGGTCATGGCCGGATTTTTTGGCGATGGAGATGGCTTTGAGTGATAGCACCGGCAGCACGCAGGGCATCAAATTCAGAATCAGCCCGCCGAGCAATGCGAATAATAAGAGACCTAGAAAGCTATATGCTGAGGGCGCAGCATTTTCGGCGGATGCAGGTGGCGCATCGCTTTGTTCGGTGCGCACATCATAGGCCTTTTCGCCGACGGTTAGAATACCGGATAGCGCGGCAATCGGCTCGGCATCGGCGTTGCGCGGGATATGCAGCACATGGCCTTCCAGACGTTGCGCCCGCGCATAAATGATCTGGTTTGGTTCGCGCGGGAAAAACTGCACCGCCGCATCATCCTGAATATAGGCAGGCAGGGTGATGTCGAATGTGTCCTTGCTCACGGTGAAGGAAAGTGGTGTTTTCAGTGTGCCAGCGAGTGCGCCTTTAGCAGTGGCAAACATTGTATAATCCGCTGATTCCGCAGGGGTGTCGTTAATCGGAATATCAAGTGTGAGTTCGGCACTTTCCGGCACGCAGATATTGTTGCATACCAGCCATTCCGCCTTCACTTTCACTGGCAGCGATGCATCGGGAAAATGTTCCGGAACCGTAATCGTCACTGGCAACAGCACATCACCGACATAGCCATAAATCGCCAGCGTGTCTTCGGGAATGCGCGTCGGTGTTGGCCACTCTATATTGCCGGCGGTTGCACCTTCCGGCAGCGTCCATGTTAGCGTCGTCGGAATGCCAGCATCCCCTGGGTTTTCCCAGTAAGTATGCCAGCCTGGCGTTGGTTGCAGCAACAGGCCGACGGTGATTTTATCACCCGCTTTCACCGCGTCATAAGCGCTAATCAGGCTGGCGCGCGTATTAGTATTTTGCACACTGGAATCAGCAAATGCGGGGGTGGAAAGGAGTGCAATAAACAGCAGTAAAATACGGCGCATAAAAAAACCTTTTTAAAGTGACGCTCGAACATATTCCATAAATTTGGAAAATGCATCCGCTCGATGACTGATTCTATTCTTTATATTCGCATCGAGTTCGGCGAAGGTTACATCATAACCTTCTGGCGTGAAAATTGGGTCATAGCCGAAGCCGCGTTCGCCGCGTGGCGGGAAGGTGAGGGTGCCGT
>JAYWCO010000163.1:0-3129 GCA_043780475.1 Burkholderiales bacterium
GAATGGCACAACCAATCATGCGACGAAACGCACATAGGCGCGATGAACGGAGTGGCGATCGGTGCTGAAGGCTGTAAGATTCGATGATGCGATAGAAATATATTTCGCTTCACAACTGACTTCGCCCGCAACTTTAAAGAAGAGCGCCATGTCTCCATTTTTTACCGAATTTAATCTCAAATTTTCCTCACTACTTTTGAGCTTGCTGCTGCCCATACTGCTACCCGGCTGTGTGATCGTGGACCCGCACAATATGCTTAGCCGACAGCGCTCCGCCTCGCCGCTAGCCGATACACCCGTGCCATCCATCGCGACTGACGCCTGGAAAAAAGAGGCACTCGATTATGTGTGGAATACGGTTAATGAAAAATACTATGACCCAAAATTCAACGGGCAGGACTGGCGTGCGGTGCGCCTTAAATATGAGCCGTTGTTACAAGCCGCCAGCAACGATGATGAATACTGGGAGCTGCTTGATAAAATGACGGGCGAATTAAAAGATTCGCACACCCGCGTGCATTCGCCCAAGCAGGTTGAGCAACAGCGTAACAACGAAGCACACTCGCTTGGTCTCAGTTTTGCAGAAATTGATAATGTGCTAATGCTGACCAGCGTTCATCCAGAGTCTGATGCGTACTGGGCGGGCGCACGCGTCGGCATGACAATCAAAGCCATCAATGGCGAGCCGGGCCTAGCGCTGTACCAGCGTCTTGCGTCTGAATCGCGCGATTCCTCGACCCCATGGGCACGCATACGCGGCGCAGTACGCAAGATCAACTCAGGCGATATCGACACCAGTGTCAACATGACGTTCGTGAGAGATGATCCTCATGCGGACAGCGAAATCACCGCCACCATGAAGCGCCGCAAGTTTAAAACCCCGGCAAGCTTTACAAAACGCGTGTTGCCATCCGGCTTTGGCTATATTCGCTTTTCCGGCTTTGTAGAATCCTTGCGTGGTGACGTGATTGACGCCATTGACGGCTTCAAAGATACCCCCGGACTCATCATCGATTTGCGCGGCAATGGCGGCGGCTCCGGTGGTATGTCACAGGCGTTGATTACGAAATTTTTAAGCGATACCCAAAAACCGGGACGCCTGGTTACCCGCACTGGCAAGCCGATCACGCTGTTTTTTATTAAAGCCATGGAGCTGGAACCCGAACTCAAAGGTGATAAAAAAAGCGCCTATACCAAACCACTGGTTATTCTGACCAATGAAGGGAGCGCATCTGCTTCCGAAATGACGGCTGGTATGCTGCAGGATTTAGGCCGTGCGACGATTATCGGTGAGCGCAGCTGCGGTTGTCTGCTGGCCTACTTGGGCTATGCCGATGTGCCTGGCGGCGGCTGGTTAGCCTATAGCGAAATCGGCTTCGTCTCAAAAAATGGCAAGCGTGTTGAAGCCACCGGCGTGATACCCGATATTGCTGTACAGCTCACGCGCAAAGACTATTTGCTAAATCGTGATCGGGTGCTGGAAACGGCTGAAACTTTTTTAAGAAATAAAAAACCGGCTGACGACAAGCTGGCGGGCGTTGCAACATCGGCTGTAGTGTCAGAGGTAGCGTCAACATCAACGCCAACAGCGGCCGCAAAATAACAAACAGCGCAATCATAAACAGAGCAATAGCGGAAGCATTGACGATGAAAATTCTAGTCCTGGGCGCAGGTGCTATCGGCGGTTATTTTGGTGGCCGTCTGGCAGAAGTCGGGGTCGATGTCACCTTTCTGGTTCGCGAGCGCCGCGCGCAGCAGCTTGCTGAGCGCGGCTTACAAATAGAGAGCTCCGCCGGTAATATTACGCTGCAAGTTAAGACCGTGCTGGCGGCGGATGTAAAGCCGGAATTTGACGTGATCATTCTGGCCTGCAAAGCCTACGATCTGGCATCAAGCATCGCGGCCATTACGCCAGCTATGGGCGCCAACACCGCTATCGTGCCGCTACTGAACGGCATCGCTCACCTGGACACGCTTGACGCTACTTTTGGCCCCGCATTCGTCATGGGTGGCTGTTGCCAGATCGCCGCCACGCTGACATCAGACGGCATTGTCAAATCCATGGTCGACACGCACTCGATCACGTGGGGCGCACGTGAAGGTTTGCATAAAGCGCAACAGCAACAATGGGCTGAAGCGCTGGGTGCGGCTTTTGCAAACACCATCGTGACTTGGAAAGTGTCGGATCACATCATGCTCGATATGTGGGAAAAGATCGCCTTCCTTTCCACACTGGCCGGCATGACCTGCCTGATGCGCGCCACTGTTGGCGACATTCTCGCCACGCCCGATGGTAAAGTACTGATGACGCGCTATGTACGGGCGAGTATGGCGATTGCTGCTGCCGAAGGCTATACCCCGCGCACGCATGTCGTGGAACGATTCGAAAAAATCCTGGCTTCAACCCACTCCACACTCACCGCCTCCATGCTGCGCGATCTTGAAAACGGCCATGAAGTAGAAGCCGATCATATTGTTGGTTACATGCTGAATAAAGCACGCGAACATAATATTGATGACCATTTGATCGCAGTGGCTTACACCCACTTGAAGGCGTATCAACAACGTCGGCTGGACAAACGGCTGTCGTGATCCGGGCTGTGATTCAAGCTGTAATTCAGGCTGTAATTCAAGCCATCATCAAGCTGCCACTCGCACTGCTTCTGCCACCTGATGCGCCAGCGCTTCAACCTTCGCGCGCTCCTCACCTTCCACCATCACGCGGATCACTGGTTCGGTACCCGACGCGCGCAACAGCACTCGACCCTGCCCTGCCAGACTGTGTTCTGCATCCGCCACAGCGCGCTGAATGCCAGAGTTGCCCGCAAAATCAAGTTTGGCGGCGGTACGAACATTGACGAGTATCTGCGGATACAGCTTTAATTCTGCGGTATAGCGGGCCAGCGTAGTCGACGGGGTTCGCAATGCCGCCAGCACTTGCAGTGCGGAAATAATGCCATCGCCCGTGGTGTGTTTATCGAGGCACAACAAATGGCCGGAGTTTTCACCACCCACTTCCCAGCCTTTCTCACGCAGCATTTCAAATACATAGCGATCACCCACATTCGCCCGCGCAAACGGGATTTGCATGTCAGCAAAGCGCTTCTCCAATGCAAAATTGGTCATCAG
>JAYWCO010000164.1:0-14509 GCA_043780475.1 Burkholderiales bacterium
CACACACCCACCACATCGCCTTTGGGATCGCCTTTCACATAAATGGATGAGAGTGGCACGCTGAGCGTATTGGATTCATTGGCGGCGCCGAATACCGCATAGGCTGTCATGCCCAGTTGAATCGCATCATCCGTATTTTGCAGGCTCAGGCGAATCGCATAGGTGCGCGTAACCGGATCCGCCGCACCGCCAATTTCGCGAATCCGTGCGGGATAATATTTACCGGGCTGCGACCATAAGGCAACCCGTAAATTTGCGCCGGTGCCGTTGGTCGTCTTTTTTGCGGCCGCCTGCGCGAGTAGCCTGCGGAAGTCGGCGAGCTTGGATTCCGCGGCGCTGATAGACAGCTCTTTTTCATTCGGATTAGCGATACGCATCACGGCTTGGCCTTGTGCTACCACCTGTCCTGCCTCGGCCATTACTTGCGTCACCACGCCATCCATTTCGGCTACCAAGGTCGCATAACCAGCCTGATTCAACGATACGGCTGCTTGTGAACGCACGGCGTCGAGACGCGCTTTGGCGGCATTGGCCACCGTGATTTTTTGATCCAGCGCGGATTGGCTCACAAAGCCTTTGGTGAATAAATCACGATAGCGTTTGAGTTCACTGTCAGCGAAATCAGCCTCGGTTTTTTGTGCGGATACTTGCGATGCCGCCGCATCGGATGCGAGCTTGATATCCTGCGGGTCAACGCGCGCCAGTGCCTGGCCTTTTTTAACTATCGCCCCGGCATCCACCAGGCGTTGAATAATTTTACCGCCCACCCGAAATGCGTGATCGACCTCAACTCGGGCGCGGATTTCGCCTGCATATAATTCGGTTTCACTACCTGCGCCGGCTTTGATTTGATAAGCCAAAGCAGGGCGCGGGGCAGGGGCTTTTACCTCCTGTTGGCTGCATCCGCCCAATCCTGCCAGGCCGATTATGAGCCCGGTAACCATGGCCGGTAAGCGAAGCGTGCCAACGCTAATGGCTCGATAGCTGCGCTGCTTTACAAGGACGGGATGGGCAGTAGTTTGGCTGTTAGTGGTGAGCTGCATGGCGGTATCCGTTTGATATTTATATAACTGACTCGCCGGTAAGTTAACCCGTTTTGATAGACCTGTCAATGTCAAAATAGTCTGAGTAGGCATTGCATCGATAGTCGTGATTCCGTGCACAAATTACCGCCGAACCACCCTTGACAGATCAAGACAACCGCATGAAATAACGTGAATAGCTTGTTTGCAATTCACGGCTTGTATCATCCATTAGGCCGCGCATACTATTTTTATCGGTGGCTTGCCCGCGCTTTTTCTGATTTCCCCCACCTTGTCTGTTTATTCTGAGGATGGTGCCATGCCTAAAAATGCCAACGCGTCTGTGTCTGTGCTGGCGCATGTTGCCGACATTATTAATACCCAGCGCCGAGCTTCATTGGTGCGCTTGACTCTCTGCGCGGCGGCGTTGATGGTGTCCCTGCCGCAGGGACGCGCGCACGCTTTTTCGCTGTCCGACCTCAGCCAAAAAGATGCAGGCTCCGGCGTTAAAGCCGCGTTGCAAAAAGGGGCCGAAGTGGCGGTGGCACTGCTCGGTAAACAAGATGGCTTTTGGGCAAACGATAAGGTGCGCATACCGCTCCCACAATGGCTCGACAAAGCGCAGTCTGTTCTCAAGATGATGGGCCGTGGCAAGGCTATCGACCAGCTCAAGCTGGGGGTAAATCGCGCTGCCGAACAAGCCGTGCCTGAAGCCAAAATCCTGTTGGTCAACGCCGTGAAGAGCATGACGGTAGAAGACGCAAAAGGCATTTTGCCGGGAGGCGATAATTCAGTCACCCAGTTTTTTAAAGGCAAAACGGAAAAACCGATTGGCGAAAAATTTCTGCCGATCGTCACCAAAGTCACTGACCGCATCGGGCTTGCCAAGCAGAACAACCAACTGGCAGGGCAGGGTGAAAAGCTGGGTTTGATTAAAGGCGACCAGGCCAAGGTTGAGCGCCATGTCACCGCCAAGGCGCTCGACGGTCTTTACTTCATGATCGATGAAGAAGAAAAGAAAATTCGCCAGGATCCGATTGGCACAGGCAGCGATATTTTGAAGAAAGTATTCGGCGCCATCAAATAACGGTCAGCCCTGAATGTGATTATAAAAATGCCCCGCCTGAATATCACGGGGCATTTTTTAATCGTCCAGTTGTGAGTGTCGGCCCAGCAGTAGGCTGAAGAAGTAGGCTGAAGAGCCGCCCCATTACAAGTTCTTCAAGCAGCGACGAGGTGCAGTGAGATTGCAGCGTGACGCTAACGATTGCTCATGGAGGCTGAAACACACCCCACTACGCCCATCATCATGATGGTCAGTAGCGCGATCACTGCCGGTGTAATTGTGTCTGTGGCTACGTCCATGTAGGCATCGATCAGTAAATTGCCGCTGGATAAAAATGTGGTGGCAAACAACGCTGCGATGGTGGTCATGCCCAATATAATCGCGAAACGTTTTTTAGCCGATAACGGGTTGTGCGCAGACGATAATGGGTTTCGCATAGGCGATAGCGGCAGCGCATCCATCACTCGCGAGGTGAAGTGGGTATCGTCAATATAGGCATGACGAAATTGTGCGGCGTCAGTTTTTAATATTTGCTCAACGACATCTTCGGCAATATTGTGAGGCGTGTTCATGCAGCAACTCCTGGCTGATTCGTAGGCGCGGGCTGGTAATCATGGAGACATAAACGCATTTTTTCTTTGGCCTTAAGTATATGGGTTTTCACGGTACCAATCGGTATGCCCAGCACATAGGCGGCTTCGTCATGCGAAAGATCGTTGTAATAACATTGGGTAATAGCGTCGCGCTCAGCCTCGCTCAATGATCTCATCGCACGCTCTAAATCATAGCGAATGCCGGTGTGATGCGATTCTGGCTCAACCGGCTGCAGCTCGGGCGCCGGCATATTGTCATCGCTCAAATCCAGCAATACCTCGCGTTTTTTACGCACCTCGCTTTGCCATGCGTTAAAGGCGATGCGATACAGCCAGGTCGAAAATTTTGCTTCGAAACGAAATGTTTTGAGATTTTTCCAGGCCAGGATAAATGTTTCCTGCGCAATATCATCCGCCCACTCGATTTGTCCGCCGGTCATTTTGCGCAAGCTTGCGCGCAGCGCTGATTGATGGCGGCGCACCAGCTCAGCGAAGGCATGGCGGTCATTGGTGAGCAACGCGCGCGCGATGAGGTCGCTATCACCGTGGCCGTTGCTGTTGCCATTGCTATTACCATTACCACCGCCACCGTTAAGCGCGGCAGGCGTGCGCGGGCTAGGTGTAGCGGATGCGGTGGGCATCTTCGCGTAAGCTGAATTCGGCTTTTAATATTGTATGGCTTTATGCTTGCCCGCACCTTCCAGCTTCCATACCAGTAAATAACCGATCCCCATACTAAATGGAATTAGCCCAAATCCCCACGGCTGTTCAATTTGCGCGAGGCAAGCAGAGAGGCCAATGCCCAGCCCGATCAGCACCAGGCCGCGCCGCAAATCTGACTGCGGCGATGGCTTGCCCAGAAAAAATTCAGGTGGTACTGGCTGGCCTTTTTCAGCCAAGCGGATTGCGGTTTCATGAAGGCTGCGGTTTTTGCGCAATTGATACCACAGGATCAATCCCACTAATACGATAGGCATACCCATACTCATCACAATGCCGACGAGTGGAATGAGGTTGTGTCCGATGTCCATTTGGCTCTCCTGTTTTGGGGTAGATGCATAAAAAAATTCAAAAAAACATCGACTGTTTTTGCCGATTTGGTCTATAAAACTAAGACGCGGCTAAAGCGCATTTTGGATTTTTTGGCTCAGCTTTTTTAAGCGGCCATTTCTGGTGTTCTGACCGGTAACTCCGCAGGCTCGGGCAATGTATGCATCCGCATCATGGGCGAATAACGCAGCATCGCAAGCCCCAGTATCAGCCCGCCCATGCCGGCCACCACAATGGTGGCGCGCAGCCCAAGATAAGTCCCCATCACCCCGCCCAGCAGTGAGCCGACCGGTGATAACGAGACCGCGATAAAAATCAGCGTCGAGGTGACCCGCCCGCGCAAATGGCTGGGTGCCATTGCTTGCCGCAAGGTCAGATAGTTGATGAAAAAAATCATCGCGCCAAAATCAAAACAAAATAATGCAAAACTGAAGTGCAGCATGGTGGCGTGCTCCATCGTCACTGTCGCCACCAATAGCCAGGATGCGCCGCTCAAGGTCAGCCCGAACAACATCATGGGCCCCACACCGTAGCGCTCATTGAGGCGTTGGCAAAATGCGGAGGCGGCTAAAAACCCCAGCCCGGCCATCATGAATATCACCCCGATCTGGCCAGCGGACAGTGCTAAGTCCCGAGTAGCAAACAAAATCAGCACAGTCAAATAAACATGCTTGAGTAAATTCCACATCATCAGCGAAAAGCCGATGGAGCGCAGCGCCGGGGTGTGCCAAATCAGCGCCAGTCCTTCTTTGACATCCGCCCAGATGCCGCGCCAGGCGTGCTGCCAGGATTCTGCTTTCGCACGGGCCTGTGGTACATCGCTGGGATGCGGTTTGATTCCGCGCAGCATGATGGCCGATATAAAAAACGAGGCGGCATCCAGCAAAATTGCAAACGGTGCAGTGAGCGCATGAATCAATGCCCCGGCCAGACCAGGGCCGACGAGTTGCGACGCCGAATCTGACAGCGCAATGCGCGAATTAGCTTCAACCAGATTCTCACGTCCCACCCGCTCGGCCATAAAAACCTGATACGCTGCCCAGCCAATAATGCCGCCAATGCCCACCAGAAAACCGACGATGTACAGAACCGGCATCGACAGCACACCGAGCCATGCCGCCAGCGGCACGGCGAGCAGCGCCAGCCCCCGCAGCACATCCGCGATAATGATCAACGGCAATTTATGGGAGCGATCTACCAGCACGCCCGTGAATAGTCCAAACAAGGTATAGGGCAAGACCTCAACAGCGGTCAGAATGCCCATTTGCAGCGGCGTGGCGTGCAGCAGGATAGCGGCGGTAATGGGTAGCGCCAAAAACGTGATTTGCCCGCCGAAATGGGTGATTGTGAGGGATAGCCACAAGGTGCGGAAATCCCGTTCCCGCCAAAGTTTGCCTAAATATTTGTCCCATTTATGATGCGACTGCATGGTAATTCTCAATTCGTTTTTTTAAAGCCTGTCACTCATTTAAGGTGCTTGTTTAGGGCGCTTTTAAAGCTGATTTTCGATGGTTATTTAGCCCGCACTGGCTAGTGTTTCGAGCCGTTTTTTGGCATCGTCGACGGCTTTCCCCTGGGTTTGGTAAGTCAGGAATTGCTTGAATGCGGCAATCGCTTTTGGCTTGTCGCCTTTGGTTTTATAGGCAATGCCGAGTCGATAATGCAGGGTTATTTTGCTGTCTAGTTTTAAGGCTCGTTCAAACGAAATAATCGCGGCCTCGACCAATTTTGCCTCAAGCTGGGCGCGGCCCAGGCCAAAGAAAAAGGTGGCATTGTTCATATCGACCGCACTCAAGCGTTCAAACAATTTCATCGCTTTGCCGGGCTGCTCGGCAGCAATAATTGAAGAATCCAGGCTGGTCCAGATTTGCGGCAGCGCTTCGGTAACCCGTTCGTCAGTATCGGCTTTAACGTTGTTCAAGATATTTTCCGCTTGATCAAATTCTTTTTCGTAAATATGCACTTCCGCGCGCAGTAATGCGCCCAGATTGGCATTGATTTTGGCATAGCTGTCCGCGTTCGCATAAGCTTTGCGCGCGCTGCCGCCAGCGAGTCCGGGTGCCTGCAAATAGAATTGGTTTAGATCACGCCGCGCATCAAAAAATGGGGGATCCAGTTCGACGGCCTTTTCAAACCTTTCCTTGATACGCGATGCATATTTGATACCGTCTACCAGGCCGGATGACAGCGCCGCCGCGCCATATAGTGTGCCTAATGCATTCTGGCACTTGGCAGATTGCGGCAGGGCCTTAAGGCATTGTTCAACTTTAGGGATCAGTTCATCGGGTTTTTGTGCATCACCTGCCGTGATGCGCGTTAAATACCAGAGCGCCATATCGTCCTGCGGCTGCCTGGTAATGCGGTCACGGGCCAGGGCTTCGGCTTCGGTCGATTTACGCTCCTTGAGCAGGGCTCGAAAATCAGCGTCGCTGGATTGCGCGAATACACCTGAGCTGATCAGCGCGATAGCGGCCGCGGTAAATCGGGTTAATCGTAAATTTGCAGGCGAAGGCGTACGACCGGATTTTTTAGGGGTCATATCGGTATAGTGTGGGTTGTGATGCACTGAGGTGTGTTGGCTAAGCGCGTATATAACGTACATAGGGTATGTAGCGCAAAAAAGGCCAAAAACCTTAAAGAAATTATTGTAACCGAAGCCGCCCGCGAAACGTTTTTGCGCGTTTTTTAACGTGTTTTCAATGCAGCTTAAAATTTGCTAAACGTGTGCTTATACGCACCCAAGGATGAACGAAATTGAGTAAACAAGTAAAGCAGCAAACCAAGCAGCAAGCCAGCGAGACAGATAAAAATACCAAGAAAAAAACTGCTGTCCGGAAGCCACCCAAACCCGGCGGTCGCGCTAAAGCGCGGGCAGCCGTGGCCAAAACCAAAAAAGGTAAAAGTGCGACCGCAAAACTGGCGAGACCCAGAGTAGCCAAACCCAAAATGGCAGCCGATGTCGTCAAAGTGCCGCGGCCACGGCGACCACCGATTAAAATACTGCCTGCCGTCGCGCCATTGCCTACCATGGTGGCCGCCAGCGCAGGGCCGATAACATCAGCTGATATATCGGTATTAGCCTATTGCCGCGCTGGTTTTGAGCCTGATTTATTGACCGAAATTATGTCGCATCTGGCGGCTATGCCCAAAGCCAGCTGGGCCTTGCCGGGTAGCGGTTTTGTCCGCGCGACGTTCGCACCCACCGTGCTTAAGCGGCTGCATACGGTATTGCATGAACCGATGGTATTTGCGCGCCAAATTATGCGCGCGCAATCAACCGTGGTCGCACTCGGCTCGGTTGATCGGGTGACGCCGATCGTCGGCGCCGCGCAGGAATTTTTAAGCCAGCTCAGCATTCCGAATGTGGCCGCGGTATGGGTTGAGTATCCTGATACCAATGACGGTAAATCATTGTCCAAACTGTCGATGGCGTTGCAGACGCGTATTACCCAGCAGCTCGACGAGATGGGTTTGGTAAATGCTCAAGCCAAACGCCGCCTGCATGTGTTTCTAACCTCAAAAGGCGAAGCCTGGCTTGGTCTGACTGATATTGAACATTCATCTTCGTGGCCCCTGGGCATTCCCCGTTTGCGGATGCCCGCCGATGCGCCCAGCCGCTCAACCCTCAAGCTGGCCGAGGCGATCCATATTTTTATTGGCGATGATGACGAGCGATTGTTTCAGCCGGATATGCGCGCCGTTGATCTGGGGGCCGCACCTGGCGGCTGGACCTGGCAACTGGTACACCGCGGACTTTACGTGACCGCGATTGATAACGGTAATTTGCGTGGCGAGTTGATTGACAATGCGATGGTGCGGCATTTGCGTGAGGATGGTTTTAAGTATCGCCCCAACAAGCCGGTGGACTGGATGGTGTGCGATATGGTCGAAAGCCCGTCGCGTATCGCCAAGCTGGTGGGCCTGTGGCTGAGTGAAGGCTGGGCACGGCATGTGATATTCAATCTCAAACTGCCGATGAAAAAGCGCTTTGAGGAAGTCGAGCGCTGCAGCGCCATTATTGATGAGATGCTGGGCGATAAAGCCGAGCGCGCCGTGCTGCAATTAAAGCAGCTCTACCATGATCGTGAAGAGGTCACAGGCTATTGCGGATTTCCACCGCGAGCTCGACAGGCATAGGCAACTCGAGCGGGCAAATACAATGACTATTAAAAAAAACGGCATCCGCGGATGCCGTTTTTTGCTTAACTGTTCAAGAACAGACTCATTACAATTATCAGCATAAGCGCCTGATCAGCGCTGAAAATTTATCTCTGTTTCATAGCTGCGGCCGTCGGCGCCGGGGTTGAATTTCCAGCGCGTGAGTGAGGTAATAACGACGCGATCAAATATTCGGGCAGGACGTGACTGAACAATGGCGACATTAGTCACTTCGCCGCTGGCGTTGATCGTCATTTTTGCGCGTACCGAGCCGACTTCAATATTTTGTCTGAATGCTTCGCGTGGGAATTCGGGCTGTTCGCGGGAGACGGGGGTTGCGGATAATGATTGCTCTGCTTTCGGCTGCGCAGGCCGGGCAGTGGGTGCTGCCACCGCGACTTGGACAGGCGGTGTTACCGGTGCGGTAACGGGTTCAGGGGCAACACGAGCAGGCGTTGGCGCAGCAGCAACTGGCACAGGAGTGGTGACCAGCGGAGGGCGCGCATCAGCGGCTGTCTTGGCAGGTGCCGCTACCGGTTCTTGCTTGACGGGAGCCTCTTTTAACCCTTTCAAATCGCCCATGTAATCAACGGTTTTACGAGGCGCAAAAAACTCAGGATTAACTTGCTGATTCTGCTCAACTGATTTGAGTCGTTCAGCGGTGGTGGGGGCTGTATCGAGTTTCTGGCAAGCGCTTAACAGCAAGGTGAGTCCTGTCGCCAGCCAAAACAAGTGTGTCTTGAAATGCAGGTTGTTGAAGAAGGTATTTTTTTTCGTATGATGTTCAACATCATATGGTGTCGGTATGTGCATAAAGCTCCCAAGGAAGTAACACTGTTTTAAGTGAGCGAATTTTATGATCTTTGTTTTTTTAGTTTCTGCGTGCTTTTTAATTATATGTTGAGATGCGAAACAATCATATCCCCTGACCATTACGCATGAGCCCAAAAACCCAAAAACGAATGCTGCAGACGGTCTAGCGCATTGGTTTGGCCACGAGTGTAAACATCGCAAACAGATTGGTTTCAAGATCGTCAATGGTTTCACCTTTATCATTTTGATCCCACTTTAACGCGCGCCCCATGAGCCGGGCGGCAGCATGATCTTCGTGGTTCAGTGCCAGCACCTGAAAGCCTGCTTTTTCGTATTGCTCAAGGTTAAACGGCGAGCGGCCATCGGCGAACGGTTTATAAACTTCGTTGCTGGCGGCAGCCTTGGGATAAAGGTTGTAGATCAATAATTTGCCGCCTGGGTTAAGGGCAGCGAATAGGGTTTTAAGAAATACCTCATCGCTCACCCCGAGCTCAATGAGCTGTCGTTTATCGGCCTTGCGTTCAGGTTTGAGATAGCCGCGCTTTAAGGTGTTTTTGGAAAGAATAAGGTCATAGCCCTGGCCAACCCGTTCAACGGCTTTGGCGTCCTTGGGGTAAGCGTTATGCACCAGTGTGATGGTGCCGGGCCGACCACGCCAGACCTTGCGCCCGGCTGCCGGGATCTCGCCCTGGTCGCGGGCGTCACTGTAAAGCGCATCCAGATAACTGTCCGGATCGATTCCGGTGACGTGTGCGCCCAGACTGGCCATCAGCCGCAAATGGCCGATGGAGCCGTAGCCGTAGTCGAGAATTCGCTTGCCTGCAATATCACTTAGGCCATTGGCGCTGGCAATATCGAGTGGACGCAAATAGGCCAGCGGCGAGCCGTATTTGGTGTAGTAGTAGCGGTATTCATCAAGTTTTGTTTTGAGTAATTTACTGCGCGCAGTGTCGGTTAATGCGCTAGCCTCAGCGGGTGAAAAATATTCGCGGGTCTGCGGATTTTGAAACACCGTGCGCGGCTCAATGGCGGGAAGGCTTATGGTCGCATTCAGAAAGCGCTTGCCGAGATCGGAGGTGGCGAGGGGTTCAACGGATTTTGCTTCGTTGGCCAGCTTCTGCAAGGTTGCCGACAGTGTTGAAACATCTACCGTGTCGCGCACCGCGGTGGTGGTTGAGCTTGAGGATGATGAAGCGGGCGTTGATCGAATGCCTGGTCCCGAACCGCATCCTGCTATGACGAAAACCATTAGAGTGGCGCACAGCAGCCCTTGTCCGGTAGTGCCAATCGATAAGGGTGTTGGATGAGGGTTGTGCATAAGGGCTATAGGACTATGAGGATCACGAGGATTCGAATCGTTACGGCTTGGCTTTTACGGTTCAGCCTCGCCACCGTGGTGCCAATGCAATCAGCTTAGTGCAGCTTTTTTGGCTTGCGATCACCGGGCGCTGGCACTGGCTCACCGCGTAATTTTAAAAAATATTCGTAAATATCGATGGTCATCAGTGGCAGGTCTTCACGACACTCCGTCATCAGTTGTGCCATATCGCGCGGCTTGATTTGCTTGAGTGCTTTTGGTTCAATCTCTCCGGCGAGGAGCGCGATCGGGAAGAGCAATTCATTGACCTCGTCGGCGTCACCCGCTTCATCCCAGGCAACGCTCGAAAACTCAACCCCATCCAGATACGACTGACACCAGGTGACATAGTCGTAGTCGTTTTCAGCCGCGCCGTCTTCGCGCTGCAGCAGCAAACCGAGCGATTCGCCACCGGCTAAATCGGTCGCGATCTCATGGTAAAAGCGTCTGATGAGCGCGGCAATTTCTTCGCCTTGTGTGGCGGTTTCATATTTGGGATTGCCTAGCACCGCAGGCAGCCATTGCGCCTCGGTGACTGCTGCCGGGCCGCTCAGCACAGCACACAAAAAGCCCTGCATTTCATCCAGGCCCATTGCCTGTTTTTCAAAAATGGGTGATGCCAGCAACGCTTCCAGTTGCTCGATCTCCAGATCAGTGAGCGGCGTGGTGCTAAGTGTCGTGGTGAGCGTGGTGGTGGGTACAGGAGGAGTGGTCATACCGAATCCGTTTTATAAAAAATGAAACCCTAGCAATGGTGAGGTGTTTGAGGCATTTTTGCTTCAATCGCCCCGTCCTGCTTGCACTTTGGGTTTAGGTTTTGCTGCGGTGTTGCTGAGGTTTAGTGGAGCGATTGAAGACACTGATGGAAGAGACTGATGGACAAGACTATAGCCGCTAAATGGCGTTCCGCAAACGCGCTGATCGGTAGCATTAGCCAAACGATTCATCCGCAGCGAGGTAACGCCATTTACCGACCGGCAAATGACCCAGCACGATCTTGCCGATGCGTACCCGTTTCAGGCCGACCACGGTTAGACCCACCATCTCGCACATGCGGCGAATCTGGCGTTTTTTACCTTCGCGCAAAATGAACCGTAGCTGATCCTCGTTTTGCCACGCCACTTCCGCCGGACGCAGCGCTTGCCCGTCAAGCGACAAGCCGTGATTGAGCAGTTTTAAATCGCTCGCCGAAAGACTGCCTTCCACCCGCACCAGATATTCTTTTTCCACCTCGGAGCCGTCGCCGATCAGCTGCTTGGCAACGCGTCCATCCTGAGTGAAAACAATGAGCCCGACGGAATCAATATCGAGCCGTCCGGCGGGTGCCAAACCCTTGGCTTGCATGGGATAAAATTCGGTTTCATCGGCATCTTCTTCCCAACGATTTTCGGCGACAAACAGCACCGAGGCCGGTAGATGGCCATCCTCGGCCTGCCCCGACACATAGCCCACCGGCTTATTCAGCAGTACGGTCACACGCGACTGTTGCTCCAGCTCGGCGACCCGGTCAATGGTGATTTTTTGCGTAGACAAAATACGCGAGCCCAGCTCTGCAATCACCACACCATCAACCTTGACCCAGCCTTTTGCAATCCATGCATCGGCTTCGCGGCGCGAGGCAATACCCTGTGCCGACATCAGCTTTGAAAGCCGCACCGTGCCATCATCATGTGAGGGCTTGTGCCCATCAGGCGAGTTTGGTGTTTTGGGTGGCGCTATGGCGGCCAGTGAAGCCGCAACCGCGCGCGGCAGAGCTGGGCGAAAATCTTTCGAGTTGGGGCTGCGTGGGCTGCGTGGTTTGGAGAACGCTGGTTTGGCCGGGTCGGCTGATGAAGTGGGCGTGATGCCTGGTTTGCCGTAGGGCTTTTTAAAGCTGTCGCGTGAGTGGGTTGCTGCGCTCCCCGCGTTAGCTGAGCTGCCTTTGGTGTCGCGGCGACCTTCAAAACGTCCTTCGCGCGGTTTCTCAAATGGGGGCTCGGCCTTGATTTCATTATCCCCAACATCCGCTTTGGGTTCGCGCTTGCGGCGCGCTGCGGCGTCTGCGATCGCCCGGGCCCGTGGCCCGCTGCTGCTGGCGCGCGGCGCAGGGGTGGTGGCGCTGTCGGGCTTGATAACGCGGGTGGCGCTCAGGGTGGGGCGGGTAATTTTTTTGTTCATGGACGTATTGTAAAGCGTGGCACTAGCAGTCTACTAGGGCTCGCTGGTCTTTCCGTTATTGCACGTAAATAAACAAAAAACCGGGCGTGTGCCCGGTTTTGTCGGGTTGATTAAATAGCTAGGCCGCTTTACTGATCAACTCGCGCAACACATACGGCAGAATCCCGCCGTGCAAATAGTAGTCCACTTCAATCGGCGTATCAATGCGCAGCAACACCGTGACTTCTTTCCGGGTGATATTGCCGTTGCTATCTTTACGCTTGATCACGAGGGTCACATCCATCTGCGGCTTGATGCCATTTTCAACCCCGATTAGATCGAATTCTTCATCGCCCTTGATGCCGAGCGAATCAACCGTATCGCTGCCTTTAAATTGACAAGGCAGCACCCCCATGCCGACTAAATTTGAACGGTGAATGCGCTCAAAACTTTTGGCAATCACGGCCTTGACGCCGAGCAATTGCGTGCCCTTGGCGGCCCAATCGCGTGATGAGCCGGTGCCGTATTCCTCGCCGCCAAAAATAACAGTGGGGGTACCAGCGGCGATATAGCTCATGGCCGCATCATAAATGAATGCCTGCTCGCCGCCCGGTTGCATCAAGGTCACGCCGCCCTCAACGCGCGAACCATCGGCTTTGGCCGGCAGCATTAAATTTTTGATGCGAACATTGGCAAAGGTGCCGCGCATCATTACATCGTGGTTGCCGCGGCGGGCGCCATAGCTGTTGAAATCGGCTTTGAGCACGCCGTGGGCGATGAGATAGGTTCCGGCGGGCGAGGTGTCCTTGATGGAGCCGGCTGGCGAGATATGATCCGTGGTCACGGAATCGCCGAAGACGCCCAAGGCGCGGGCACCTTTGATGTCGCGTGCGGTGCCGGCATGCATGCCAAAATCGTTGCTGAAGAACGGCGGCTCGGCAATGTAGGTTGAGCTGGGCCAATCATAAACCTGGCCAATGGTGCCCTTGATGTTTTGCCATAGCGGATTATCCGCGCCCAGATTGGAATAAAGGCGTTGAAAGGTCGTCGGGTCTTTGGCAAACGACATGGCGGATGCAATCTCGACAGATGAGGGCCAGATGTCCTTTAAAAATACCGGGCCGTTGGTGCCATTGCCAACCGGCTCGGTTTCCAAATCTTTCAGCACCGTGCCTGCAATTGCATAGGCTACCACCAGCGGTGGCGAGGCCAGAAAATTAGCGCGTAAATTCGGGTGAATACGGGCCTCAAAATTGCGGTTACCGGACAGCACAGCAGCGCAGACTAAATCGTTGCCGGTAATCGAATCATTGAATTCAGGGCGCAGATCACCGGCATTGCCGATACAGGTGGTGCAACCGTAGCCCGCGAGGTAGAAGCCCAATTTTTCCAGATAGGGCAGCAGGCCGGACTTGGTTAAATAATCGGTTACGACCCGCGAGCCAGGTGCAAGTGAAGTCTTGATATGGGGCATCACGGTGAGGCCCTGCTCAACTGCTTTTTTAGCCAACAAGCCCGCCGCCAGCATCACGCTCGGGTTTGAGGTATTGGTGCAGGATGTAATCGCGGCAATCAATACATCGCCTGAGCCGATGGTTATGCCGTCCCCGGCTGCAAACCGCTTGGGTAAATCCGCCGCAAGTTTGGTGAAACCGTTTTCAGTAGCAGGCTTTGAGAAGAGTGATGTGAACTGCGCCTTCATGCTGCCCAGCTCAATGCGATCCTGCGGACGCTTGGGGCCGGCGAGTGAAGCATTCACGGCGGAGAGATCCAGTTCAAGCACCGTGGAATAATCGAGCTCTCCCTTTTTCGATACGCCGTACAACCCCTGCGCTTTAAAATAAGCTTGGAATGCTTCGACTTCTTCAGCCGTGCGCCCGGTGGATTGCATAAATTCAACGGTGGCATCATCAACCGGGAAGAAGCCCATGGTGGCACCATATTCAGGGGCCATATTGGCGATCGTGGCGCGATCCGGCACGGAGAGGGATTCGGTACCTTCGCCAAAAAATTCCACAAATTTGCCCACTACCTTGGCCTTGCGCAGCATTTCAGTGACGACCAATACGAGGTCGGTCGCGGTGCGGCCTTCGCGCAATTTGCCGGTGAGGTTCACGCCGACTACATCCGGCGTCAGGAAATAAACCGGCTGTCCCAACATTCCCGCTTCCGCTTCAATGCCGCCAACACCCCAGCCGACCACGCCGATGCCGTTAATCATCGTGGTGTGTGAGTCGGTGCCGACTAAAGTATCGGGATAATAAACCCCGTTTTTTTCATGTACACCGCGCGCCAAATATTCCAGATTCACCTG
>JAYWCO010000165.1:0-4739 GCA_043780475.1 Burkholderiales bacterium
GGTTACGGCTCGTAGAGTGCCTGCTTAAGGATAGCTTTTCCCATTGACCGTTGCGCGAATGAGCTCGGTCGTCGTTGGGATTTGCGGTGGCAGCGCGCCGCCGGGTATGGCCGAGGTACAGAGTCCAGCTTTGCCGAAGGTTCGTACATTGCCAATCGCGCTGGCGTTGCTCGTGACACCATTGATTACGCAGGTAGCATCAAGAGCGCCAATGCCCGGGAAGGCTGAAATTTCAAACGTAGTACGTACGGTGACGTTATCCAGAAAAACTTTGCAGGTGCCATTAAAGGTGCCTGCCGGTACCGTCACATCTTCTGTGCCGCTGGCGTGGGCCGTGTAGTTGTAATACGTTTTGGCAACGGCTGTGAATCCACCTTGCACGCTGATGGTGCTGGCGATGTAATTGCCGCCGTAGATAGCGCCTGAGGTTACAATTTTTGCGCTGTAATCAACCGGATCATAGGTCGTGGTGGTTGTACCTGTCGGGCTGAATTGATCTACCGCGATGACGCCAATCGTGGCTCCTTTATCTTCATAATAGGTATACACATAGTTGGCTGCATCGGGAACACCGTTGATGAGATTGCGACCTTCAACAATAGTGACTACTTTACCGAGATACGTACCGGGGCCAATGATTTTTTGTTGCATTTCAGAGGTTGCCAAGCCCACTCCCGTGGTGCGGCTGACGTAAAGATTGCCGGTTCCAAAATCAAATGAATTCAGACACTGTCCACTTACCGGCGGGCCGGGTGGCAGAGCTGCTGACACGGTAATCACAGCGGCTTGAATTGCGTTCGGCAGCGTACCGTTGCTGGCCTGTACGGTAAAGGCAAAGACGCCTGCAGTGGTGGGCGTGCCAGACAGAACCCCAGTGGCGCTATTGAGCGTAATGCCGGCGGGCAGTGCGCCAACGGTCACACTCCAGGTTGTCGTAGCTGATCCGCCAGTTGCTGCATAGGTGTGTGAGTACGCTGCGCCGATGGTGCCACTGCTGGGCGGTGTTGTGCTGGTAATGATCGGCGCTGATACTGGCAACGGCGGTGTATAAAATGGCGCTGCACCCGCATTGGCAATCACAATGGGTGAGTTAAACGCACCCGCTTGAACCAGCCATACGGCGAGCGTGCCATCCGGGCGCACCCAGGCAATATCGGTGATGCCGTCGCCATTAAAATCACCTACCGCATAAAACTGCCAAGTGGGATCGGTCATGGGTAAATCGGTCGCGGTATTTCTAATGATCAATGAGCTTGGTGTGCAGGAGGCGTTCTGATCATCCGGTGCGCCGGTGTAAGTGGGCAGGGTCAGCCCGGTCGCATCCAAATATGAAATCGCCGTCGCACCGGTGGTGGGATTGCGGCTCAAGACGCCATAGGTATTGACGCCAAAAAAATTCGCAAACTTACCAAACTTCAGTATCTTGTAACCCGGCGGTATGGCTTGGCCAGTGAGGTTGGCGCAGGTGCGATTGGGTGTGGCCATCAGGACCCGAATGTTATTGCTCGGATCGACATACACCATGTCCACCGCACCATCCCCGTTCAGGTCAGCCGCACCGAGCAGCGTCCAGCTCACCGGCGCGCCGCCGCGTTTGCGTACTTGCGTAACTGAAGTGCCGTTGGTAAACCAGATATAGGAAACACCGGTATCAGGCGACGCCACCACGGTATAGCGCCATACCAGATCACCGAAGCCATCACCGTCCAGATCCCCCACTGCCTGCACATCCCACACCCGTTTTACTTTGCGTAAAAAGAACTGTGCGTTGGCATTAAAGTCAGGCCACACCGAGACATCACCGAATTCACCTTGAGTAATATCCTGAAAGATCAGATCGGCTTTATTGTTTTTATTCAGATCGGTGGCCGCTACGATGCGGAAATTAGCACCCGGATCAGTCATGGTGGTGAATTGCATTTGATTATTGACCAGACGGCCCGCCTTAAGCTGTGGCGGGGTGCTGTCAGATCGTATCAAGATGGCGCGCGTGGCATTGCCATCTAGATTGACGTCGCTAATAACCTGGGTTTCGGAGGCTGCGGGCAACGCTGCCGCCATCACACCGGCCCCGAGCAAACATGCTGCTATGGCAGGCGACTTAAAAAATGATTTAAAAAACATGACAGCTCCTGGTTTGATTAAATTGCAAAAAAGTAATCCCTAACCAGTAAAGCGTCGTATGGTGGAAAAGTGGCTCATTTATTTTTAGGCAGCGATTGTTGCCAGCAGCGTGGGGTTGCTCAATAGCGGGATCGCTGGATTGCTGGATAGCAGACTCGCCTATTGACAGGAGTTTTGAGGCATTTATGCTTCGAAACCACCGCCGATAGTGGCGTTGTTCCCGTTGGCTAGGTTCGGAGTTGGCAGAATCGTTGCGTGACAGTAGTGCTTAAAAATCAAAGCAACGCGGCCAAATCAAATGCCCACGACCATTTGGCAAAAATCTCGCCTTGTCGTCGGCTGAAGCCGCTAGTGGGTTCCACGGTGCGGGATTGGGTGATGCCCAGATAAAAATTTGTCCCCAGGCCGCGTCGATGGCCATACACGATTGAGGCGATTTCGCTTTTCTCGAACGGACTGACGCTGGCTTTGTACAGCGCTGGGCTGCGGCGCACGCCATTGTACTGGCCGATAAAACGCAGCGTGTCGCGCGCGCTGAAGTGATAAATTGATTTGAGCTGCACCGCGCGCTCTTGCAGAATGCGCTTCGAACCCGTGGTCGTAGGCTCAATCGAATTAATGATCGCGTTGTCGATACGCGGCTCGATTTCCCAACGATCCGTCAGGCGAATCGTGGCGGTGGCGCTCAATGCATAACCATTGCCAATGCGGTTATTGGCCACATCACCGCGGTCACCCAAGGTCAGCTCCGCAAAAACATAAGTCAGTACGCGGCCCGGGTTCGATTCGATATTCATGTAAACCTGATCGCGTTTCAGCGGCGCGCCGGTCGGCTGAAAGCGCACTAAATTATTAGACCGTACCTCAATATAAATGCCGGTGTTGCGCGGCAGTGAAAGATAGATCGCAGGGTTTGCCGGTTGTTCGAGCAGCTGGCCATGCTCGTCATTTTTTCGGCCTACATGCAACTGCGGGGACACCTCGATAAACGGTCCGAGGTCGCGCCATTTATATTGAATATTTTGATAACCATTGTCGTAGCCCGCTTGTGAGAAAAAGCCGTTGTCGTTGCGAAAGCCGCGCCCAACATGCTCCAGCCCGCCAGACAAACTCCACTTCGCATCGCTGTAGTTATAGTCCAGCAACGCGGCTTCGTCGTTTTTGGGTATCCCCGGCGCAATCAAGCTGATGTTGCGTTCATCATGCGTCGTGCTGGCCAGCACCTGGCCGCGCACCCGCATCTCGCCAGTGGGCCGCCATACAAAATCAGCGCCGCCCACGCGGTTATACATCGGCTTCTTACTGCCTGCAGCCGCACCGGCGATATCGTAGGTGCGGTCACTTACCAAACCGCCGACTGACCAGGTACCCAGATCGATCCGTCCGCGACCTATCGTGACCTGCGATTTTGCATCCTGCAATGCGAAATTGGTATTCAACGGGCCCGGTAGCAGGATCAGTCCCTTGCCATCGTCGCGGGTGGTGAGCAGAATAAAATCGCTCGCGGCATTGCGTTGCGTGAGCCGCGCACCCCACGCGGGGTCGGTAATGGAACGGGTATAAATGGCCGTAAACGGGGACGACAAAATATCGGCGCCCTCTAAAAAAACGGGCGTTTTTCAGGAAAAAACAAAGCGAATTGCGCGTTCGATGCTAGCTGTGGCGTGTCCAGCTCGACCTGCGAAAAATCAGGGTTGACGGTAGCGTCAAACACCAGGTCCGCACGCGGGCGAAATTTCACATCAGCACCGACGATAAAATCATTCTTTCCTGCGCTGCCGATGCCATTGGCCTTATCGGTGGCGCGGCGAAACGTAAGCTGCGGCGTAAAAGTGAGCTCGCGGCCGTGTGGCAGGTCGTTCATGCCGCCAAGGGTTTGCGCGTAGCACAACAAACAATTTTGCTCGCGTGGAATCTGCGCGTTGGCGAACCGATAAATCTGATCGCGTCCCAGCCCGCGGATGATGAGGATGCTCCAATTTTCCGACGCGGGCGAAGAATAGCGCAGCGTGGAGAACGGTATTTTTACCTCAGCCGTCCAGCCGGTTGCGCTGCGCTGAGTTTGTGTCTCCCATTCAAAGTCGGGTGAGAAATCTTCATTGCCAGAATCTTCGTTGTAGAGCCCATCGCCGATTGAACCCGATGCACTCACCCGAAAAATTTGCGCGAATTTGCGCGTGCCGAGCGGGTCAATATGAATCGCAAAAAAATCCTGCGAGCCAAACACCTGATCGCGCCGCACCAGCGGCGCATCAATTTTGTCGGGTTCGGGATCAAAGGCAGTGAGGCCGATATAAAGCGCGTTTTGATCGTAAACAATCCGCACCTCGCTGATGAATTTCGCCGCGACACCGTCACGCGGACGATACTCAAAAAAATCTTTAATCACAGGCGCGCGCTGCCATAGGAGCTCATCGAGTTTGCCGTCCAGGGTAATCCTTTCCGCGTCGCCAAGACGCATTGCCAAGGCGGCGGGCAGACGGCGTTCGGTTGGGGTTTGTGGGGCATTAGCTGCTGCGGTTGTTGATAAAGCCGCGGCGGTTGTTGATAGAGCTGCAGCAGGTATCTGCGCCCAGGAAGTTGAACAGATGATACCCAGCGCCAGACATAAGCCG
>JAYWCO010000166.1:0-3476 GCA_043780475.1 Burkholderiales bacterium
TTCTGTACACCAGAAGCAGCCGCCACCGAGGGTGGCAGTTTCCAGGTTGCTCATGTTTTTTCCTTGATTATTGCTGCTCAATAGAATCGCCTACGACCGCGTTGCCTTACTTGTTCAGGTTTATGCACAACCACAACCATTGCATCAACATCAGCACGCCTGAATGTACAACCGGCCAGTCCACTTGTGCAGACTGACCGGCCATGATTCACCGCGAACCACCATGCGCTAATGCGATGCGTTGCTAGGCGAAGTTAGCCGCTACAAAGTCCCAATTCACAATCGACCAAAAACCTTTTAGATAGTTGGGGCGGCTATTACGATAGTCGATGTAGTACGCGTGTTCCCAGACATCGCAGGTCAGCAGCGGGGTGACGCCCTGGGTTAGCGGTGTGGCCGCATTACTGGTGCTTTCCAGTGAAAGCGTGCCATCGGCTTTCTTGCAAAGCCACGCCCAGCCGGAGCCAAACGTGCCCGCCGCTTTGGCATCAAACTGCTTTTGAAATTCCTCGAACGAGCCAAACTGCTTATCAATTGCGGCTGCCAATGCACCCGTTGGCTTACCACCACCGCCTGCGCCCACCGGCTTGAAGCCCATGAAATAAAAATCATGATTCCAGATTTGCGCGGCGTTATTGAAGATCGGGCCAGCAGGCGCCTTTTTAACCACTTCTTCCAAGGTTAAATTTTCAAACTCGGTGCCCTTGGCCAGATTATTCAGATTCGTTACATAGGTCGCGTGATGCTTGCCGTAGTGAAAATCAATGGTCTCGGCAGAAACATGCGGAGCCAAGGCGTCTTTGGCATACGGTAATTGAACTTGGGCGAATACGGTCATGATGACTCCTGTTAAGGTTAGGATTAGATTATAGGTAAAGCGAAGATAATAAATTAAATGGGCGCGGCGGTATTTACAAGCCAAGTTTACAAGAGAAATTTTGTGCGCGCGATCGAAATATAGTTTGAAACGCTACCCTATTGAGACTACTCAAGAGCTGCTGGGTTCAAGGTATTTTATGGTGCAGCGCTGGATAGCTAATATGTATTGCCTATTGCCATGCCAATTACGATCATTTTATTTTATAGCGCCCTTATCAAAAATCACCAACGCAACCCCGCCCAGAATGGCCGCCGATGCAATCAACAACCGCAACGTCACCGCTTCGCCCAAAAACACGATCCCACCTACTGCCGCCAATACCGGCACGCTGAGCTGCACCGTCGCAGCGGTGGTCGCTTTTAAATCGCACAATGCCGTGTACCAAATCGCATAGCCCATGCCTGACGCCAATGCTCCCGAAGCCATCGCGTAGCTCGCGCCGCTGGCATCAATTGAATTCGATTGAGGTGCGGCCACATACATCATCACGCTAAGCGCCACCGTGATCGGTACAGCGCGTAAGAAATTTCCGGCATTGATTGCGGTGGCATCACCTGCTTTTCTGCCACGCAGTGAATAAACACCCCATGCCGCACCCGCCGTTAACATTAGCACCGAGCCCCGTAATGACGGCGAGGTGAGTCCAGGCATAAGCAATCCTGCTAGCCCAATAAATGCGCACAGCAGCCCGGTCCATTGCCGCACACTGAACCGCTCACCGTGCCAAAAACCATAGCTAATCATGGTGAACTGCACCGCGCCGAATAGGAGTAACGCACCAGTTGCCGCAGACAGACTGATGTAAGCAAACGAAAAACAGGCGGCGTATGCAAGCAGCGCGAAGGCGGATCGCCAGCTTCCGTGCGTCAGCACACTGCCGCTGCCAGACCTAAACATGCGCAGCCAAATCATGAGCCACAGCGTAAGCGCGCCAGCGATAATGCGAATGGACGTAAAACTCGCGGCGTCGATACTGGTGTGTTTAAGCGCTGCACGACACAACAGCGAGTTACCCGCAAACGCGATCATCGCGATTGACGTGAGTAATATGAGGGAAAATATTTTGCTGCGCGGCATGCGGAAAATTTTAGTGGCGGCGCGCATTCAGTTCCAGCAAGTCCAAATCGCCGCGACACGGCTTTCACTATTATTTTCAGCGCTATTCATATCTGCATTTTAGCGGCAATCTGCTGATGCAACGCGAAACAAATTTTCGCCATCATGGCCCCAGTACATCGGCCTCGGTACGCTTTAACAGCGTTTTCAACAGCGGTGGCTCGAAGTGTCGTTGCACGGTAATGGCGTAAAAATTTTCATAGAGCTGCGGCACCACGCAGTATTCCTGCAGTCGCCCACTGCGCAGCTCATCTTGCACCACCACGGTGGGCAATAATGCGACACTATCGGTCGAATCTTGCGCGGCATCGCGCGCCAGCAGCCGCAGCATCGCCATATCATCCACCTCGGCGCGGATATGACATTGAATACCCAGTTGATCGCACAATAAATCAAAGCCTGCGCGAATATCACTATCGCGGCTGGGCAGCAGCAACGGCACATCAGCTAATTCCTCGGGGAAACGAAATGCTTTCCCCCGCGCCCGCCTTTTACCGACCAGACTCACGGGTTGGCGCGCGATGCGACGGCAGCGCCAGGGATGACTGGCATCAGAATGCACCCGCCGATTGGACAGCACCAGATCAATATTATGGATGGAAAGGCGCGTCAGCAATTCATCGAGGCTGCCTGATTGGAGCATCAAGGTAACATCGGGCAGCAACAGTAATGGCTTGATGAAATTTTCCTGAAAATTACGCGACAGGGTGGCAACCGCGCCTACGCGCAGCACCTGGCGCTCGCGTTTTATACCGGGCATGCCGGAGACGCCACGTTTGCCGTCGCGCATTAGCGAAGTCAGCTCGTTGCCCGTCGCAAAAATAGTATCAGCATAAGTCAGCGCCACACGCCCGGCTTCGGTTAATTGCAGGGCACGACCCGCGCGCGTGAATAAAGGCTGGCCGAGCTGGTCTTCCAGTTGCTTAATCTGGGTTGACAAGGCCGATTGTGAAACATGCAATTGTGCCGCCGCCCGCGTCAGATTACCCTCCTTGGCGACCGCCCAAAAATAATGCAGGTGGTGATAGTTCAGACGTGACATAAATGATCCGGTTATTAATCTGGTAAAAATCAAGCTCAATCAAAATAAACCAAAAACAGTATCAATCTATATTTATGAACATAACGTAGCATTATATGAATTTTACAGAATTATTAAAATTGCGCATAGTAGCGGTACTAAAAATAATTCAGGGGATTGACCGGTGAGCTTTTTAATCAACGATGCGGTTTTATTCCGTAGCGGGCTGCTGTATGCGATCCCAATGTTGTATTTACTGATGGTGCTGATATCTGCATCACCTAATCTGTCGGCCCCCGCCATCGCCAAGCGCTGGCGCTGGGCCCGGCAAATTACCGGGCTAACTATTTTTATGGCGTGCATATCGCTTCTGTGGCTGGCGATGAGTGGCCCGATGATCGTGCCGGGCGCGACCTTGCTACCGCTGGGTGAATGGGGCGCGCTCACGGCTGGCATACG
>JAYWCO010000167.1:0-7247 GCA_043780475.1 Burkholderiales bacterium
TCATGCTGATGGCTAGCCCAACCGTTTCTGGCGCTAATAGCCCGATTGCTAAGGTTGAATTTTTCCAGAGCGTCGGTGCTGGTGCCATCGCCACTGTCATCAAGCTCGGTGAAGCGGTGGCAGCACCTTGGGTTTACGCATGGGCGAACGTGGTTGAAGGGGTTTATACCGTCGCGGCACGCGTGACGGATGGCAATGGTGCTACCGGAAGTTCGCTGCCGGTCAGTTTTACGGTTGCAGCAGCGCCGTCTGCGGTTTCAGCGGCCACCCGTGATGCAGCACGCTTGTTGGACCAATCAAGCTTTGGATCAACGCGCGAAGAAATTGCACGCGTCGCCAGCATGGGGCTTGATGCTTATCTGAACGAGCAATTTAGGGCACCACAAACCCTGCATGTCGATACGGTACGCAATAATCCGCTCTATCCCACCGAGCCTTATGCGGTGATGACGCCATCGATCTGGAAACAGTATTTCGAGGCCAATGATCAACTGCGTCAGCGCGTTGTCTCTGCGCTATCGCAAATCTTGGTTATTTCGCAGCAGAACAATACGCTAGGCGATCAGGCATGCGCCACGGCGTCATATCTCGATATGCTGGGCCGTAATGCGTTTGGTAATTTCCGTGACATCCTGAAACAGGCCACGCTCAGCCCGGCGATGGGTGAATACCTTGATATGAAGCGCAGCGCGAAAGCAGATACGGTGCTCAAATCAAATCCGAGCGAAAATTATGCGCGTGAGTTGATGCAATTATTCTCGATCGGTACGGTCATGCTTAATACCGACGGCTCGGTACAATTCAGCAACGGCAAAGCCGTCGATTCCTACAGCGAAGCGAGCGTACAGGAAGTAGCACGGGCGTTAACCGGCTGGTTCTACGCAGGGCAGGACCAAACCAAAACCTGGCGCTGGATATATCCTGATGTGCCGTATCCGAGTGATGCCGCGACTGCTGCCAAAGCCTGCACGGCATGGTCAACCCCGATGGAACCTTGGCGCGCAGCGTATCGCTCCAGCGACAACACCCGCGATATTACCGGCTCGCCGCACGATACGGGTGCCAAGACCCTGCTCAGCTACCCGGGCTCAGCCAGCCATAAGCAAAGCCTGCCTGCCAACCAAACCCCCGAGCAGGATTTGGATGATGTGATCGAAAATGTTTTTAACCATCCCAATGTCGGTACTTTTATCGGCGAGCTGATGATCCAGCGCCTGACCACCAGTAACCCCAGTGGTGCTTATGTGGCGCGGGTGGTAGGTGTATTTAACAACAACGGTGTCGGGGTGCGCGGCGATATGAAAGCCGTCGTCAGGGCGATATTAATGGATGCGGAAGCGCGCGCACCGGCGGTCAATCAAGCGGCGTCTTTCGGAAAATTGCGCGAACCTATTCTTCGCTTCACGCAAATGCATCGTGCGTTTGGTGCGAAAATGGCCAACGGTACTTATCAAAGCATCTACGACCTCAGCAGCTCTGACAGCCTCAGCCAAAGCCCGCTGCGGGCGCCCAGTGTGTTTAATTTCTACCACCCTGATTTCTCGCCAACCGGTCCGGTTTCCCGCGCTTGGTTAGTCGGGCCCGAGTTTGAAATTACCAACAGTGCCACGGTTGCCGGGTTTATGGAGTTCAGCAAATACGCCATTATTGGGGGCTTCGGCCAATATGAAGCGGATAAAAATAAATGGCTCAAGCCCAATTACGATTATTACATCGGCTTGGCGGACACCCCGGCAGCGATGGTTGATGCGCTTAATTTACTGCTGTTGTCAGGCTCCATGAGCCCGCAATTCCGTACGCAGCTAGTAGATACCGCGACCAAGCTGACCGACAGCAACGCCATCACACAAAGCAGCGAACGCCTCAGGCTCGTCCTGTGGCTGATTCTGAATTCGCCTGAATACGCCATCCAAAAATAAGGAACATGACATGAAAAAAATTAACCTTCATATGGATCGTCGCGGCTTTGTAAAGGCCATGGCAACCGCCGCCGCCGCGCCGATGCTGGGCAGCATCATGCAGGCAGCGCACGCGGCGGGGCCCTTCAACGATTACCGCGCGATGGTGTGTGTATTTTTATTTGGTGGCAACGATAGTCAAAATATGATTATCCCGCTGGGTAGTGAATATGCAGGCTATGCGGCCGGTCGCGGCAATTTGGCCATACCCGCCGCGAACGCACGGGCGTTGAATGCAGGTATTTCAGGCCGCAGCTTCGGCCTTCATCCAGCCATGACCGGGCTGGCAAATATTTTTAACACAGACCGTAAGCTTGCCGTGCTTTCTAATGTCGGGGTGCTATTACAGCCAACCACGCTGGCCACTTATCAGGTGCGTGCCAATTTGCCGCCACAATTATTTTCGCATTCAGATATGCAGGCGCATTGGCAATCAGGCCGCGCAGATTACCCGGCATTGAATGGTTGGGGAGGGCGGCTAGCAGACACGGTGGAAGCCGCCAATGGCAATAGTCAGGTATCCGTATCGATCAGTATGGCCGGACAAAACCTGTTGCAAAAAGGCGATCGCGTGGTGAGCTATACCGTATCAGATTGGGACGGCCCTAACAGTACGATTTCAAAGCGACTGCGTGCCTATCGGGATTGGGATAATTATTCTGCCTCGCGCCCGGCGCCGCAGGCAGCATTCGAAAGCCAGCTCAATATCGCCCGCAGTAATGTGCTCGAAGACCAGTGGGGCAATATGGCGACGCGCGCATTGGCCAGCGGCGAGTTCGTTAATAGCGTTCTCTATAATCTTGACGCTACCGGTAACCCGATCAAAGACGCAGCTGGTAATGTGTCGGAGAAATTTGCAATCAGTCCACCACCACCCAGCAGCTACACTGATTCTTCCGGGAACGTGCAGCCGAATGATTTAGCGCGGCAGTTGCGCTCCGTTGCCAATCTGATTGCCGCCCGCGATAGCCTGGGTGTAAAACGCCAAATATTTTTTGTATCAATCGGCGGATTCGATACCCACGGCGATCAATTCAAAAACTCAAACAATACGACCACGCCTATTTTGAGTGGCGCGCATGCTGATCTCCTGAAACAAATCGATGATGCACTCAGCTGGTTTTATAACTGGACCAAAGCCCAGAATATTGCTGGTAATGTCACTACCTTTACGATGTCTGATTTTGGCCGAACGCTAAGCTCAAACGGCGCAGGCAGCGATCATGGCTGGGGCGGGCACCATTTTGTATTGGGTGGCGCGGTCAACGGCGGCACATTATATGGCGGACCTGCTGCCGGGCAGGAATTCCCCACGGTCGCCATCGGTAGTCCAACCGATGTGGGGCAAGGGCGTTTGCTGCCCACCACCTCGGTTGATGAGTATGGCGCCACGCTGGCAAAATGGATGGGCGCGTCATCGAGTGACCTGACCACTATATTTCCTAACCTGGGTCGCTTTGCACGCTCAAGCGGGATGTCATTTTTGACTTGACCGCAGGTCGTGATTAAACTTTTTTTGCGAGCAGTTTTGAGCACTCAACCCGCGCAGACTCTGCGCTCAATCTGCGCGCTTAATCCGTGCCACTCAGGCGATTTACAATTTTTCGGGAAATTTGTGATAGCGGTGCGACCACTTCAGCAGCGCCTCGCTCAATGGCTTCTTTAGGCATACCGAATACGATGCTGCTGGCTTCATCCTGTGCAATGGTGAAGGCGCCGCTTTCACGCATGGCCAGTAAACCCTTCGCGCCATCTTTGCCCATGCCGGTGAGGATAACGCCGATAGCATCAGCACCCGCAGCTTCGGCCGCTGATTGAAACAATACATCAACCGACGGGCGATGCAGGTTCACAGGGGCGTCAGCGCTCAGTTTGATACCATAGCCGCGGCCTGCATAACGCTCCACCCGCAGATGAAACCCGCCAGGCGCAACATACGCATGGCCGGGTAATGCTGCCTCTTCATCTTCGGCTTCTTTAACGGTAATTTTGCACAGACCGTCAAGGCGTTTGGCAAAAAGTTTGGTGAAGGTGGCGGGCATATGTTGCGCAATCAATATCGCCGGCGAGTCTTCGGGCATGGATACCAGAATATCTTTTAACGCTTCCGCGCCGCCGGTTGAAGCGCCCATAAAGATAATACTGTTGGTCGATTGCAGATTGTTGCCCAGTAGCGGTAATACCTCATCTGCATCGACCGCACGATTAATATCAAGTGGCTCAATTTTGTCGCGCGCGGCATAGGCGCCGCGAATTTTTTCAACAATCAATTGTGCGTAGTCTTCGTCAGCGCCCGATAAAGACGTGGGCTTACCGACAAAATCAACAGCGCCCATGGCAAGCGCCCGGAAAGCGACATCTGAGCCCTCCTGAGTGTGAGAGGAGAGCATCACCACCGGCATCGGCCGTACCCGCATCAGGCGGCGCAAAAAAGACAGCCCGTTCATATTGGGCATTTCAATATCCAGGGTGAGAACATCCGGATTCAGGGTGCGGATCATTTCCCGTGCAATCAAGGGATCAGGTGCTGCGCCGACGACCATCATGTCAGCTTGCTCGTTGATGATTTCTTTCAGGATGTTGCGGATCAGCGCTGAATCATCAACCACTAAAACTTTAATCTTCATTTCTTGACTTCCAAATTTGGGTATGCCGAACACAGGCTTTTTGAATGCTTAATTGGCTGCATAACAAGTCGCATCGTCACGATTATTTAAATATCTCGATATCGCCGCCGACCACCACATTACGCAAACGCATGTCGTACTCGCTTTCACGTTCAGCAATGGTGTGGTTATGCAGCTCTTTGATCTTTTTAACCAGCACACGGCCCGTTGTCGGGAAATAATAGATTTTACGCGGATGCACTCCTAGCAAGTCTTCCGCCACCATTTTGATGCGTTCGTTGCGTAAATATTCGCCCACAAAATTAGCATTGGCTTCACCAATACTATTCAGCGTAAAGCCCCGCAGCACATTGCCGCCACCGAAGACTTTGGCCTCCATATTTTCACGTCGTGCACCCATTTTGATCAGCTGGTTGATGAGAATTTCCATCGCAAAGGTGCCATAGCGCGCGGACATGGAAACCGGGTTGTGCGGATCTTGCTCGCGACGCGGCAGCATAAAGTGATTCATGCCGCCGATATTGAGTCGCGTATCCTGAATACACGCGGCTACACAAGAGCCCAGCACCGTCACCAGGACCATATTTTTATCAGTCGCAAAATATTCGCCAGGCAATATTTTGGCTGCCTCGCATTGAAAGTGTCGATCAAAATAGCGGCTCGGTGAGCCGCTGGCAGGTGCCTTCTTTAGATTATCGACATCAATATCCCCACTACTGCCAAAGTCTTTGGTAGCGCCGGTCGTACTCATGTTGCTCTCGCCAAATAACTTGAGGAATGCGTACTAGCGAGCATATTGTTACGGTTGCCGGTCTCAACCTCATAAACTGTTTTACCGCGAATCCTGAAATAATCGCTGGCATTATAGAAAAAATTTTCTGAATGTCCGGCAAACAACAGCCCATCCGGTGCGAGCAGCGGGGCAAAGCGCCGCAGAATGTCAGCTTGGGTTTGCTTGTTGAAATAAATCATCACATTGCGGCAAAAAATAGCGGCTAGTGGCGCTTTGACTGGCCAGTCAGACTCATTCAAATTGACCTGCTGAAACTCGACCAGTCGTTGTAGCTGGGGGCGGATGCGTGCAAATCCCCGATGTGCGCCAGCGCCCTTCAGAAAAAATCGTTTGAGTTGAACCTGTGTCAGAGATGCAACTCTTTCCATGGCGTACACACCCTGACGTGCTGCCGACAGCGCTTCTGTATCAAGGTCTGAGGCAATGATACGCACGGGTGGATCATCGGTACCAAAGGCTTCAACAATGGCCATCGCGATCGAATATGGCTCCTCTCCCGTTGAGCAAGCGGCACTCCACACGCTCAATATTTTATCCGGCTGCGCTTCATGCATTTTCAGCAAATGCTCGGTCAGCAACGGAAAATGATGGGCCTCGCGAAAAAACGCGGTGAGGTTAGTTGTGAGGGCGTTGATGAAGGCAATTCGTTCGTTGGTTTCAGCGCTGCTGGCGGCCACTACATCGAGATACTCGCCAAACGATGCAAGTCCATGCTGACGCAGCCGCTTGGTGAGGCGGCTATACGCCATGCTGCGCTTGGAATCGTTGAGCGAAATACCCGCGTAGTCAAAAATCATTTTTTGCAGCCGCTGAAAATCATCGTCTGAAAACGGAAACTGCTGGAAAGGCTGGAACAAGGGCGTGTTCAGCGCAGGAGACGCTGTCTGGCGCATTTCAGTTGGTTTGCCCACATATTTGCCGAGCGGTTTGGTCATCGGTTTTTTGAAAAAAGATTTCATGACTCGGCTGCTGAAATATCACGCCAGGCCGTGAGGATTTTTTTTGCATCCTGCCAGAACGCCTTGCTGCGTTCCAAGCCCGCAGACATGGATAATTTATTGGCGACTGATTTTGCGGTGGCGGCTAACTCCCGCAGAGTTTTCGCCTCCAGTAGTTCAGCGCCCAGCAAATCAATGTCCGCAGAGGGAATGCTTTCGAGCCTTAACAGTAATTGCATTTTCGCGGCGACCAAGGGCGGTAAATCTTGCGCTTTTCCGGAATGATGGCGTGCGAATGGCGTGGTGGCATCGATTGCATCAGAGCGTTGCCCGTTGGCCGCAGGCGCATTGGCAGTCACCAAACCCAGGCGCACTAATTCACGCAATTGCGTTTCCAATAAATTCGACAAGCTGCCAGCCCGATCCAGTAACTGCCTGAAGGTGGTTTGACCGTCAATTAAAAACAGGACGGAGCGAAGCTTCGGCGAAATATCGGATGCGCGCGCGCGCATTTTCGCAGTGCCATCAACGGTTCGCGTTAGCGGGCTGTCGTAGTGCAACATAGGGGATACGTTATCAGCCATAGAGCTGGGCATTCAATTCAATATCGACCGTGTGTGCAACCCCGACGATATAGGCCGCATCAAGAATGAAAGCAACCCGCCCGTCACCCATGATCGTGGCGCCAGACAAGCCTTTTACGCGGCGGTAATTGGCCTCAATACTTTTTAGAACGACTTGATGTTGGCCAAGCAGTGCGTCTACTCTAAGCGCGGCGCGCTTGCCGTCAATATCCAGTATCACCAGCAGATCGTTGGTGGATTGGGCCACATCACTTTGATTAATCTCACCCGGCCCACCATCCATCGCCAGCGTGGGGCTGGATAAATTGAACAACTGTTTTAGCGATGTGATCGGCAAATACTCATCG
>JAYWCO010000168.1:0-1660 GCA_043780475.1 Burkholderiales bacterium
TAAGCGTGCCCGCAAGGCGACTTATCAAGCCGATTTATGTGAAAAAATTTATTAAACTTGTCGAAGAAGGTATAGGCGAATGAAAGCAACCCAGATGAATTATCCATTTGAAATTTCGCCCCTGTTAAAAGAAGAAGGTAGTGACTATGCGGTCACATTTCCCGATCTTGCAGATCGATCCAAAGCCTATAGCGAAAACCAGGCCACAAACTAAAGCATCAACCCCAGCCATTTATCGCGCTGTAGTTTTGCCTCGGGCGGTACGTCGTGGGTGGTCAGCGTGCAGAGGCTGGCGGATTGCGCTTGCAGGGTGACGCTGAAGCGCATCATTTCGTCGAGGCGGAAGGCGATAAATTCAAGGGTGGAGGCTGGTGGGTACGACTTGATACGCCGGTCGATATTGTGGCCGGTGACGCGTAAACCATCAATCGCAATAATCGTATCGCCGGCTGACAAGCCCGCTTCTTGGGCCGCACCGCCATCGAATACCTGTAGCAGTTTGGCGTCACCATTGGTGTCGATACCGATGCGTGCGCCGATGGTGGGCGGGAAGGGATCGTTGGTTTTGGCGGCACCCTTATTTGCAATCTGGCCCGGCACGCGCATGCTGATCTCGATACCGACGCAGGCAAACAAGGGCGCGAAAGCAATATCGTTGGTGCCATAAACGGCTTCGGCAAAAAAGGCCTTGAGATCCAGACCAGTCACTTCTTCAATCATCTTTTCCAGCGCGCCTTCAGACACGCCGAGATTAATTTTGCCATGTGCATTCCACAGCGCGCGCATCACATCATCCAGCGATTTGGCACCGTCAGTGCGATGTCGAATAGTCAGATCGAGTGCCAGGCCGACCATCGCGCCTTTTTGGTAATAGCTGACGATGGCATTGGGTGCGTTTTCATCCTGACGATAATATTTAATCCAGGTATCGAACGAAGAATCCGCCACACTTTGTTTCAAGCGGGCGCTTTGCGAAAGCACCCGGCCCATATTTTCAGCTTCCACTTCCAGGTATTCCAGCGGCGTGATGAGGCCTGCGCGTACCAGCATCAGATCGTCGTAATAATCGGTAAAGCCTTCAAAAAACCACAGTTGGCGGGTGTAATTTTCGTTCAATAAATCATAGTCAATAAAGCCCGCAGGCTTGATGCGCTTGACATTCCAGCTATGGAAATATTCATGCGAGGTCAGCGACAGCAGCTTGCGGTAGCCGCTGGTGACGGCGGGCACATGGGCGAGCGGTAAATCATCGCGGCCCACAATCAAGGCGGTTGATGCGCGATGTTCCAGGCCACCGAATCCGTCACTGACCACCATGATCAAAAACCAGTATTCGCGGAACGGAGCGGTGTGGCTGGTCGGCTCAAATAACCGAATCTGCGCCTCGCAAATTTTTTGGTAGTCCGCACACAGCCGCGCCATATCCGCACGATGTTTGCCAGTGATGGCGAGGTGATGGGTGACACCGCAGGCTTCAAAAGTGGCGTGGGTGAAGGTGCCCATTTCGACCGGATGATCGATCAGCTCATCATAGTTACTGGCATAGAAATGATGATTTACTGAATTCGTAGATCCGCTCTGGGAGCGCGTTTCTACGACAAAATGCTCTGCGATGCCCGCCAATGCGGGGGTTGTGCTTAGGGATGTCGCAATGCGCCAG
>JAYWCO010000169.1:0-3454 GCA_043780475.1 Burkholderiales bacterium
GCCTGGGCCAATGACAATAAAACCGTTTTTTATGTCACTGAAGACGCGACGACCAAGCGATCGGATAAATTTTTCCGTCACGAGCTGGGTGATAAAAAAGACGACATTCTGTTTGAGGAAAAAGATGAACTGTACGGGATTGGCGTTGAAGCTACCCGCAGCCAAGGCTACATTATCCTGACCTCGGCCAGCTCGGAAACCACCGAGCAGCGTTTGCTTGATGCGAACAAGCCCGATGGCCAGTTCGCGCTTTACATGAAACGCAAAGACAATATCAAATACGCCATTGACCATCACGGTAAGGATTTTTATATTGTCACTGATGACAAAGGTCGTAATTCCCGCCTCGTGAAAGCGCCCGCGGGTAAAGCCGATCAAACCAAATGGGTTGAAATCATTGCGCATCG
This sequence comes from Burkholderiales bacterium, assembly GCA_043780475.1. Classification (GTDB taxonomy): domain Bacteria; phylum Pseudomonadota; class Gammaproteobacteria; order Burkholderiales; family Usitatibacteraceae; genus UKL13-2. The sequence continues at coordinate 408 of JAYWCO010000169.1, forward strand.
CAAAGATGTGAAGCTGGATGGCATTGATATGTTTAATCATTTTTTTGTAGCGCTCGAAAAATCAGGCGGTCTGCCGAAGTTGCGGGTGTTTGATATTAAAACCTCCAAGCCGCATGACATTACCTTCCCTGAGGCTGCCTATGAGGCCTCAGCCGGGCAAAACGCGGAGTTTGATACTGCAACCTATCGCTTTAATTACACCTCATTGGTCACGCCTAATTCCGTGTTTGACTACGATATTGCCAAGCGCACGCGGGTGCTGAAAAAACAATTGGAAGTGCTGGGCGGCTACAAGCCGGAGGACTATCAAGCCGAGCGCATCATGGTGAAAGCGGCTGACGGTGCGATGGTGCCGGTGTCGCTGGTCTACAAAAAATCATTGAAGCGTGCAGGCCCGCAACCATTGCTGCTCTATGGCTACGGCTCCTACGGGATTTCCATGCCGCTGGGCTTTCGCTCATCACGGCTGGCGTTGATCGATCGCGGCATGATTTACGCGATTGCGCATATTCGTGGCGGCGGCGAAATGGGCAAGGCCTGGCATGACGACGGCAAAATGATGAAGAAGAAAAACACCTTCAGCGACTTCATCAATGTGGCTGAGTATCTGGTGGCGAATAAATATACTGAACCACAGCAACTGGCGATTCAGGGCGGCAGCGCCGGCGGTTTACTGATGGGGGCGGTCACTAATCTGCGCCCGGATTTATTCAAAGCCGTGATCTCGCAAGTGCCGTTTGTGGATGTGATGAGTACGATGCTGGATGCGTCGCTGCCATTAACCGTCGGCGAATATCTGGAATGGGGTAACCCGAATGAGAAGGCCGCGTATCAATACATGCGCTCTTATTCGCCTTACGATAATTTGGTGAAAGGCGCATACCCCGCCATGCTGGTGGAAACCTCGCTCAATGATAGTCAGGTGATGTACTGGGAGCCGGCAAAATATGTCGCCAAGCTGCGCACACTCAAGACCGACAACAACCTGCTGGTGCTGAAAACCAATATGGATGCGGGCCATGGCGGCGCCTCGGGTCGTTATGATTACCTGAAAGAAATTGCGATTACCTACTCCTTCGTGCTATCGCAAATGGGTATACAAAAATAGCTTGCGCTTTTTAACGGGCTCGAAATTCAAGCGCTCATTATTCCCGCTGCGGCGGGAATAATTTTTTAATGGTTCGGCTTCGCTTCAGACCAACCTGCACCAGAATCCCTTGCTTAAAAATCTGAAACCTTCATGCCCACCTCCACCCTGAAACTGTTTTCAATCTGTGTGCTGATCTGGGGCTCGACCTGGCTGGCAATTACTTATCAGCTCGGTCATGTGGCGCCTGAAATGTCGGTTGGTTATCGGTTCATCCTGGCCGCTGCGGTGCTGTTTGCGTTTTGCTACTGGCGTAAATTACCGCTTACCTATAATTTAAAACAGCATGCCGATTTTGTTCTGCTGGGCGCGGGGATGTTTTGTGTTAGCTACATTCTGGTTTATTACGCCGAGACTTTTATTGTATCGGGCATGGTGGCGGTGGCGTATTCAGCCAGTCCGATGATCAATATGTTCGGCTCGCGTTTATTTTTTGGCACCAGGATGACGGTTCGCGTCACTGTGGCCGCACTGTTTGGGGTGGCGGGTATTGTTTGCGTGTTTTGGCATGAGTTCAGCAATCTTTCCGCCAGCCGCAACGCTGAATTAGGGGCGATCCTCACCGTCTTGTCAGTTATCGCATCCTCTGCGGGCAGCATGGCGGCTACCCGTAACCAGAGGTTTGGCTACAACACCTGGAGCAGCCTGGCGTGGAGCATGTTGTATGGCGGCGTGATGTCGATTGTGATCGGATTATTAATGGGCAAATCGCTGACCATTGACGTTACCAGCGGTTATATATTGTCGCTGATTTATCTGGCGGTGTTCGGCTCGATCATCACCTTCGGCTGCTATCTCACCCTGATTGGCCGGATTGGCGCTGCGCAGGCAGGCTATATCGGGGTGATGGTGCCGATTGTGGCGCTGAGCGTTTCCTTTTTCTTCGAGAAATTTGCGTGGGGATGGCTCACCACAGTGGGCGTTTTATTGTCGGTGGTGGGCAATATCATTATGCTCAAGCGCGGGGGCAAAAAAGTTATAGCAGGTTCAAAACTCAAGCCCCAGGTCATTTAGGGCCTTGGATAATCGCCGCGTTTCATAAATTGCATTAATGCCGTCTTCGCCTTCTTGCGTACCACACTCTTGATCGGTAACGACCAGCCCAGCACCGTCCCGATCAGCCCCAATGCTTGACTGGACCAGCGCCAGAACGGGAAGCGGTCAATATGGCGAATAATCTTGCCGTCACGGAATGCAAACACAGCATCAATTTTGTTATGAACCTTTCGTCCCGTTTGCGTGAAGGTATATCTGGCTTCCCACTTGGCGGTGCCACCTTGGTCATCCGCGTTAGTCTCGACCAAGATAATTTCAAAATTATCTTTGGCGCGCGAGGTCAGCATGGCCCACATTGCGCTGGCCTCTGCACCGTGAAGCATGGGAAAGGCGGGATCGGTAAAGGTGACATCGGGGTGATAGCACTGAGCCATACCTGTAGCATCACGCTTGGCAAAAGCTGCGTAGAAATCGCGAATCATTTTTTCGTTTGAGTGCATTTTTCTCCCACCGAATTATTTTAGGTGTGCTGTTCAATTCGACTGGTAGTGAGGGGATATTGAAATTGATATGCATCAAAAGATACATCCAGTCCTTATTCTACTTGACGCCTATCAAGGTGAGAATTAGTCGCCAAGTCACATACTTTCTTTGCCTTGCAGATGAAGAATAATTAAATTTCAAAAATAATTGCACCCTAGCGGAGGATGGTCATGTTGAGTGATATTGAAATTGCCCAAAAAGCACAGATGCACAAAATCCAGGATGTAGCCGCCAAGCTGGGTATTCCTGAGCATGCACTGGAGCCTTATGGACGCTATAAAGCCAAAGTGTCGCTCACTTATATTGATGGGTTAAAAGCAAACAAAAACGGCAAGCTGATTTTGGTTACAGCAATATCTCC
>JAYWCO010000170.1:0-6473 GCA_043780475.1 Burkholderiales bacterium
CAAAGTTTTTATGCAGCCTGCTGCTGACGGCGCTGGTATTAAAGCGGGTGGCGCAATGCGCGCTGTATTTGAGGTGACGGCTATAACCAAAGCAGCAATTAATAGAACAACCGGAATTGACATCGTTCCATTGCGTGCCAGCTCAAGAGTCTGCCCGAGTGCGTTTGGCAGGCCTGCAACAATGCCAGAAAAAATAATGAGCGAAATACCGTTACCAATACCGCGTTCGGTAATTTGCTCCCCTAACCACATCAAAAACATGGTTCCACCTACCAACGTAACAACTGTCACGAATCGGAACATCATGCCTGGCTCAATTACCAAGCCCTGCTGAGCCTCCAGCGCAATCGAAATACCAACCGCCTGGAACAGCGCCAAACCCAATGTACCGTAGCGGGTGTACTGCGTAATTTTGCGGCGTCCCGCTTCGCCTTCTTTCTTTAGCGCTTCCAATTGCGGCGATACCACCGTTATTAGCTGCATGATGATAGAGGCAGAAATATACGGCATAATGCCCAAAGCAAAAACAGAGAAGCGGGATAAAGCGCCACCCGAGAACATATTGAACATGCCCAGAATTCCACCTTGCTGCTGCTGAAATAATCTGGTGAGTTCGGCTGGATCTATACCCGGAACAGGAACATGGGTTCCAATGCGGAAGACAATAAGAGCTAATATCAGAAACACCAAGCGGCGTTTCAGATCACTCATTTTGCCCACTGCAGCTAAGGGGTTTGATGCCAACTGAGTTCCTATCTATTATTTCTTGGGGAGTTTGCGCGGCACAACAGCCTTCACAATCTCTTCCACTGAACCGCCAGCCGCTTCAATGGCTGCTTTCGCGCCCTTGGTAACATGAATACCAATCAACTTAACTTTTTTGCTGATTTCACCTGACAACATTACTTTTGCAGCCAGAGAGAAGCCAGGAATAATACCTGCCTGCTTCAAGGCCAGCAAATCGATTGTATCCAGCGGCAGCTTACTGATCTCGGACAAGCGTACTTGCGCCGTATCATTTCGCGTCAACGAAATAAAACCACGCTTTGGCAGGCGACGTTGCAATGGCATTTGACCGCCTTCGAAACCAACCTTGTGAAAACCACCGGAACGAGATTTTTGGCCTTTATGACCGCGACCCGCTGTTTTACCCAACCCAGAACCGATGCCACGTCCAACACGGCGGCGATTCCTTTTGGAGCCTTCAGCCGGCTTAATATTATTTAATTCCATATGTTCTACCTTTTCTATCTTAGAACTGCCTCGCTATGAAGCGATTAAGCTTCAACGCGGAGGAGATAGTTCACCTTATTGATCATGCCGCGATTCGATGGCGTATCAATGACGGTGACAGTGTGGTTAATGCGTTTCAAACCCAAACCACGCACACATGCCTTGTGCGCTTCCAAGCGACCAATGGTGCTTTTAATTTGGGTAACCGAGACAGTTTTTTGTGTCATTTTGAATCGCCTTAACTAAATATTTCTTCGACCGTCTTGCCGCGTTTAGCGGCAATTTCTGACGGACGGCTAATCTGTGAAAGCGCATGAAGTGTTGCACGCACAACGTTGTATGGATTGGTTGAGCCATGGCACTTAGCTGAGATATTGGTAATGCCCATCACCTCAAATACAGCGCGCATTGCGCCACCCGCTTTAATACCAGCGCCGTCAGCAGCAGGCTGCATAAAAACTTTGGTGCCGCCATGCTTACCGACAACAGTGTGGTGCAATGTGCCGTTTTTAAGCGACACTTTAATTAACTTGCGGCGAGCTTGTTCCATCGCCTTTTGCACAGCAACAGGCACTTCTTTTGATTTACCTTTACCCATGCCGATGGAGCCATCACCATCACCCACCACTGTAAGCGCAGCGAACGCCAAAATGCGACCGCCCTTTACCACCTTGGTAACGCGATTTACCGAGATCATTTTCTCGCGAAGGCCGTCGCCTTTGTCTTCTTGATTACGTTCGATCTTTGCCATTATTTGATCCTTGATTAGAACGTGAGGCCACCTTCACGGGCTGCGTCGGCTAGAGCCTTAACGCGACCGTGATAGGCGAAGCCAGCGCGATCAAAAGCGACAGCGGTTACACCGGCAGCTTTTGCTCGTTCAGCGATGTGTTTGCCAACTGCGATTGCTGCATCTTTGCTGCTACCGTTTTTTAATTCACCGCGCACTGTTTTTTCAACGGTTGAGGCTGCGGCCAAAACTTTTGAGCCTGTAGCATCAATAACCTGCGCGTAGATATGCGAGTTGGTGCGGTGAACCGTTAAACGTACAGCCTTTAAACGCGCGATTGTTGCGCGCGTTTTAGCAGCACGGCGCAGACGGGATATATTTTTATCAATCATAGTAGTCTCGCTTACTTCTTCTTCGTTTCTTTAAGAACGATGACTTCGTCCGAATAGCGAACGCCTTTGCCTTTATAGGGCTCCGGGGGGCGATAGCTGCGAACAATGGCAGCAACTTGCCCAACCTTCTGCTTGTCAACGCCCTTCAAAATAATTTCAGTCGCTGTTGGAGTTTCGCACTTCACGCCTTCAGGCATGTCATGAACGACAGGATGAGAATAGCCTAAGGCTAGGTTCAGTTTTGCACCTTGCGCCTGAGCTTTATAACCCACACCCACCAAATTCAACTTGCGCTCAAAACCTTTATCAACCCCATGAACCATATTTGCCAACAAGGCACGCATGGTTCCGGACATTGCGTTAGCATGCTGTGAATCATTCGCAGCTTCCAACGTTAATGTAGTGCCCTCTTGCTTAATGAGCACGTCTTTTGAAGTAGCTTGCGTTAATGTTCCCAAAGGACCCTTAACGACAATTTGCTCAGCGCCTAGCGTGATTTCAACTTTTGCGGGAACAGTGATAGGTTGTTTACCGATACGTGACATAGTTTCGGCTCCTTAAACCACGATGCACAACACTTCGCCACCGATACCGGTCGCGCGTGCTTTGCGGTCTGTCATGACACCTTGTGATGTAGACACGATCGCCACACCCAAGCCATTCATAACAGGTTTGATATCTTCACGGCCGCGATATACGCGAAGACCAGGACGCGAAATGCGCTCAATCTTCTCAATAACCGGCTTGCCCGCGTAGTATTTCAAGCTAACATTGAGCTCTGCTTTGCCATCTATGGCGCGAATAGCAAAATCCTCAATATAGCCTTCATCTTTAAGCACTTTAGCGATGGCCGTCTTCACTTTGGAGGAGGGCATCGTTACATCCACTTTTTCCGATTGTTGCGCATTACGAATGCGGGTCAACATATCGGCGATCGGGTCACTCATACTCATAATTTTTTCTCCGTCGCTTTGCCGTTACCAGCTAGCTTTGACCATGCCTGGCACTTCGCCACGCATCGCGATTTCACGCAGCTTGCTGCGCCCGAGGCCAAACTTACTGTAGGTGCCACGCGGACGACCCGTAATGGCGCAACGGTTACGCAAACGCGTTGGGCTAGAGTTGCGAGGCAAGGCCTGCAGCTTCAAACGCGCCTGATAACGATCTTCTTCAGAAATCGACTGGTCGTTAATAATTGCCTTAAGCGCCGCGCGTTTGGGCGCATATTGCTTCACCATTACCTCGCGCTTTTGTTGGCGGTTAATCACTGAGAGCTTAGCCATGCACTTAACCTCTGAAAGGAAATTTGAATGCGGCGAGAAGCGCTTTAGCCTCTGCATCCGTCTTCGCGGTGGTGGTAATAGAAATATTCATGCCGCGAATTGCATCGATTTTGTCGTATTCAATTTCCGGGAAAATGATTTGCTCTTTTACGCCCATATTGTAGTTGCCACGACCATCAAAAGACCGAGCAGAAATTCCACGGAAGTCGCGAACGCGCGGCAGTGAAACCGTTACCAAGCGATCCAGAAACTCATACATTCGGTTGGCACGCAATGTGACCATGCAACCAATAGGATAATCATCACGAATCTTGAAACCCGCAATCGATTTCTTTGACAAAGTCACAACAGGCTTTTGACCAGCAATCTTCTGCATGTCGCCAACCGCATGATCCATAATTTTTTTGTCCGCAACCGCTTCACCAACACCCATATTGAGGGTGATTTTAGTAATCAACGGCACTTCCATCACTGATTTATAGCCAAACTCTTTCATGAGCTTTGGCACAATCGTCTCTTTGTATACTGCATGCAGGCGAACCATCGTCTACCCCTTATGCGTCAACGACTTCGCCGTTAGAACGAAACACGCGCACTTTGCGTGAATCTTCCAACGTCTTGAAGCCTACCCGATCAGCCTTGCTGGTGACGGGATTAAAAATAGCAATATTAGAAACATGAATCGACATCTCTTTTTCAATGATGCCGCCGGTCAAACCCTTCATAGGATTTGGCTTTGTGTGTTTTTTAACGCGATTGATACCTTCAACCAACAAGCGATCAGCATCCGGGATCATGCGCGTAACAGTGCCGCGCTTGCCTTTATCTTTACCAGTGATGACGACCACTTGGTCGCCCTTACGAATTTTGTTCATAGCTTTAGCCCCTTACAACACTTCTGGCGCCAGCGACACGATCTTCATAAAGCGCTCATTACGCAATTCACGCGTAACCGGCCCGAAGATGCGGGTGCCAATAGGCTCCAACTTTGCATTCAAGAGTACGGCAGCGTTGCCGTCGAACTTGATAAGCGAACCGTCGTTACGGCGTACGCCTTTAGCGGTACGTACCACGACAGCGTTATAAACCTCGCCTTTTTTAACGCGGCCACGCGGCTGGGCGGATTTAATGCTGACTTTAATCACGTCACCAATACCGGCGTAGCGACGCTTAGAGCCACCGAGGACTTTGATACACATTACCGATCGTGCGCCTGTATTGTCGGCGACGTCGAGTATCGACTGCATCTGGATCATTTTATTTATCTCTCCAACTTACCCGTTTGATTTCGAAAATACAGAAATCTCACAGCCAGTTTTGGAACCGTTTTAGCCAGTTATTTCCGTGAGGATTTAACTAACAGGTTAGAAAACAACGCTTGTCTTTGCGCTTGATAAAACCGGCTCCGGCCGACGCTAGGACTTATTTGCATTTTGCAACCGCCGTTATTTTGGCTTGGCTAATACAAATATTTAAACAGACTCTCAGCCGACGAAGCCACGGCTGGAGCAGCAAAGTCCGCAAGTATAAGGCAATTAATATGCGCTCCGCAAGTGCTTTATGCAATTTTCTTTTTACTACGAAATTTAATTTGCACAAACGATCGTTTCAAAATTTAATGGCCTGTACATCTTGAACGCAATTTCCTATGCAAGCACGGGGACTCTGGTAAAACCGAGTCGAAACATAAGCGCTGATATTTCGATAGTAAGTAAATGCTATCAATCTTGGCCTTGGCTCTTAAACTGCCGTCATCCCGCCGTCAACAGACAAAATTTGCCCTGTGACATAACTTGCCGCGTCAGAGGCTAAGAAAATTGCTGGCCCCATTAAGTCTTCATCCCCCCCTAAGCGGCCAAGTGGTGTCATTGCCATAATTTGTTTATCAATTACTTTTAACACGCCTGCGCTCATTTTCGATGGGAAAAAGCCTGGCGCCAACGCATTGACGCGAATGTTGTACTTGGCCCATTCAGCTGCAAGGGCACGGGTAAAATTTACCAGCCCTCCTTTGCTTGTGTTGTAGGCAATCGTCTGCATTGGACCCATTTGACCTCTCAGTCCCGCAACTGAAGCGACACTTATAATCGAACCCTTCTTGTTGGGGATCATCGATTTAGCGCCCACCGCCTGAGAGACCAACCATGCGCCCGTAAGATTGGTGGCAATAATTTTATTCCACGCCTCAAGCGGGTACTCCTCGGCGGGCGCGCCCCAGGATGCGCCCGCGTTGTTCACCAATATATCGATTTTGCCGAAATGAGCAAGGACAGCGTCAACCATGGGAACGATGGTTTCGGGCCTCGAAAGGTCGCTGGGGCAAATAAATACATCGTAACCGGCCTGGGTCAATTCATGTTTGGCATCCGTTAATTCATCCGCTTTGCGAGCGGTGAGCGCAAGCTTCGCCCCCATTGCGCCATACCCGTGTGCTATTTGTAGGCCAAGGCCGCGAGAGCCGCCCGTAATAAGGGCCACCCGTCCTGTCAATTCAAAAATATTTCTAGCGTTCATTAAAATCTTTCTTCAGAGATCATTAGAAAAGTAAAGCGTCAATTTTGACACGCCGAACCATTTCTCGGAAAAGGTACTTTCGCACAATTTTTATAATATGATGAATAGTTTAGCCATGCTTACTCAATTGTCCATAAGGCTATTGGGATCGCTTTTTCACGAATCATTTCGCATCAATCCGTTCGCCCACTATTGCGCCATTTTTGCAACAATTTACCAACGAAAATGCTGCTGAAAAATTAACGCCGCGCCCAACGACAAAGCCGCAACGGGTTTTATTTCAACAATCGCTCGCCATAAGTATAAAGAGGCGCAACCGGG
>JAYWCO010000171.1:0-3837 GCA_043780475.1 Burkholderiales bacterium
CACGTCGTTGCGGGCACACCGAAACTGTTTCCGCAGCTATTGGCGATTGTGCAAGCGCATAAATAGCGGTTTATGCTTCCCTCAACAACTGCCTTACACTTTACTACACGGCTGAAAGTGCTTGACCGGTCACATCAGGCCCGGTGGCGACTTCAATCAGCGTCGATGTCTCCGGGGCAAATACTCGCGCAATACTTCGCCGGGGTGCGGGGGGTTGTGCATCTTGCTCATATTAGCCACAGTGATAATCCAGATAATCAACTAACTCAGCGTCGCTTTCGACAAATCGAAAAATGATGCAACCATTTCCGATGAACATCTAAGAGCGAAAACATAAACCCCCTTATCCACGACCATTTGCAGCCATTTCCACCCAAAGACGCCCGCCTATGGCCGGGTTTTGTTTTCCGAATCGAGCATGATTCGCGCGCTGCGCTGGTAAGTAAAATATGACATTCCCCAATTAAGCAAAACCGAAATACGGTTGCGAAAGCCGATAAGAAAGAACACATGGGCGGCTAACCAAAACAACCACGCAAAGACACCGGAGAAACGAAAGCCGCGCAAATCCACCACCGCGGCCATGCGGCCGATGGTGGCTAAGTTACCGTAATCGGCGTAGTGAAATCGTTTCGGTGCAAGTATTAATTTTGGCTCGGATGTCGGGGTGGCCGCGTTTGCATTGGCGTTCTTGTTTTCGTCGGCCACTCGCGCGCGAATGAGCTTGGCCACATACGCACCCATCTGTTTGGCGGCAGGTGCGATGCAGGGTACCGGTTTACCGTCCTGCTGAACTGAGGCAAGATCGCCGATCACAAACACATCGCGATGATGCTTGATGGTGAGATCCGGCTCTACCAAAACGCGCCCGGCGCGGTCACGCTCCACGGGCAATAGCGCCCCGAGAGGCGACGCAGCGACGCCAGCGGCCCAGAGAATGGTGCGGCTTTTTACTTTGGTGCCGCCCAGCACATAGCCGGTCGCATCAATGGAGGTGACCGGTGCACCACAACATACTTCGACACCGAGGCCGCGCAGATGCTGTTCAGCATTTGCAGAAAGGGACTCTGGAAAACTGGCCAGCACACGCGGACCCGCCTCGATCAGACGCACGGTCGCACGGCGCGGGTCTATATTGCGAAACTCCTTGCGTAAGGTATGGTGGGCAATTTCCGCCAGAGTGCCCGCGAGCTCCACGCCAGTCGGCCCACCGCCGACGATGGCGAAATGCATCCACTCTTCGCGCTCCTCCATCGATGTGGCGAGCTCGGCGCGCTCAAATGCAGAGAGAATGCGCTGACGAATTTGGAGCGCATCAGCGAGCGTCTTTAGGCCCGGCGCATGGGCTGCCCACGCGTCGTTGCCGAAATAGGCATGGGTTGCACCGGTGGCGAGCACGAGAGTGTCGTAGGAAAGCTCGCTACCATCCTCGCTGGCGATACTTTTGCGGATGACATCAATCGCTACTACCTTGCCCAAGCGAACCTCGACATTGCGCTGATCGCAAAGAATGTGCCGCAACGGCGCGGCAATATCGGGCGACGATAGCCCGGCTGTGGCAACCTGATAAAGCAGCGGCTGGAATAAATGGTGATTGGAGCGGTCGACCAAGGTGATGCGCACGGGAGCTGTGGCGAGGCCGCGAGTGGCCCAGAGCCCACCAAAGCCGCCACCGATGATTACGACTCGATGCGTTTTTTCATGCATGATTTATTATTTTGCCCGTTGGGGGTAGAAAGAAATAAAAATGTTGAGGCGGACGTAAAAAAAGACGCTACCTCACTTCAGAAAGTTTCGCACAGATTCAGATGTTGCTCATTGAGGTGATTATTGAAGCGAAGAATCCCTCAAGTCTTTAAAGCTGGTCATTGGACATGGCCTGCAAGCGCTCGTCAAAAACATAAGCAACCGCGGCTCACTGAAAGGAGTGAGCCGCCGAGGTGAACGCATTGTGGTGCGGCTCCATTTCACCAACGTCGCGCAAATAGCCAGCAACCTCAAGAATGTGAGCGAGTCCAGCGCCTTCAATGACATCCAACGTCAAGGCACGATGGCGGCTGCAGGCAAGAACGGCATCGCCACGATCAGTATGCAGCAGCAATGGAAAGCGGATTTCACGCTCTTTCATGGGCCAATGACAAACCGCACTGTCAAAACGTAAAACTCGCGCATGCGATAAGTCGGGGCTCCGGCAAGAATACTCTTTGGCAAAAAAATTGATTAAGCCATGATGCAAAAACACCACATCGACAGAATTAAAATCAACACCGTCGCCACCCACACGCTGATGATGCAGCAGCAGTATCTCTCCATCAAAGCCGAACACCCCGACACGCTGGTGTTCTATCGCATGGGTGATTTTTATGAGCTGTTTTTTTAATGACGCGAGCAAGCCCGCGAAGCTGTTCGACATTACGCTTACACAACGCGGCAATTCGAAAGCTTGCGCGATAGGGTCACATCTTGTGTTGGAACAATTTCTCACTGCTGGTAATCTACTAGCTATGGCTTGCACACTCAGACTTGAATATCGCGGTGCTGCTCACCATGTTATTTCGAGTGGCAATGCCGGGCACAAAATTTACCGTGCGATGAAGAAGACCGGGAAATCTTTCGTACCACATTAGCATGGGCGGTAGAGCGATTTGGCTGGTTTTGCCATGCCTACTGCCTGATGGATAATCACTATCGCCTGCTGATCGAGACACCCGAAGCCAACCTTGCACGAGGGAAGCGCCAGTTAAGCGGTGTCTACACTCAGCGCTTCAATTGCAGACACGACGAAGCTGGGCACCTCTTTCACGGGCGCTATAAGGCGATATTGGTCAAACGCGACCGCTACCTTCTGGAATTATCCCGTTACATCGTACTCAACCCCGTGCGCGCAAAATATTCAAGACACCTGAAACGTATCCTTGGAGTAGCTACTGCTCGACTATGGGGCTGGTGCCTGTCCCACTTGGCCTCACAACGCACTGGGTCCTTGGCCAATTTGCAAAGACCAAACCGGTCGCCCACAAACGATACGCGGAATTCGTTCATGCTGGCATTGGCAAGATTTCACCTTGGAAAGAACGGAAGGGGAACGTGATCCTCAGGCGAGAAAGCTTTGTTCAACAAATAGCCACGCAATTGAACAACAGCAACGGCATGACCGAGATACCCAAACATCAGCGCCAGCTACATCGCCCTGCACTCAAAACATTGATGCTGGGGCGGCACAATCAAAGGCCGCGCAAGATGATGCGATGGCACAAGCGCATCTGACATACGGTGACACGCTGGCGGAAATCAGCAAGGAGGTGTGTTTGCACTATGCTTCGATTAGTCGCCTTATTAAGGCATTGGCACAAATGCCTCAATACAAGATGTGACCCTTTGCTGCAAGATGTGACCTTTGCTTTATGTGCTTGCTTTCCTACGCCAAAGGGAACTGCGCTACCACTGGCTAAATTTGGTTGGTAAAAATGATGACGACAAGTTGTCACCTTGCAAAATAGTCCTTCTCCGAACGGGATAACGGTTAGAAATTAATTTTAATTGTCGTCACTCATAAGCAGCCAACCGTCTCTGCTCGTTAATATCAAAACCAGCTTCTCGCAGGCGCTGCATTGCGACTTGCCTTTCCGACTCAGGCAAATGGACGTTCGCAGCATTGAGTTTGCTACGCTCCGCCTGAAAGGTCGCAATTCGACTCTTCCACGCTGCTTCTTCCCGATCCAGATCGGCCAGACGTACGGCGGCTTCCGGCGTAAATGCGGCAGCACGGGCGCGATATACCTCATCATCGCTGGCACCTTGGGCGCGCATTTTCGCCACCGACTCTTCCAGCTTGAC
>JAYWCO010000172.1:0-2593 GCA_043780475.1 Burkholderiales bacterium
TCGAACGGTCGGCCAGAAGTGTTTGATCCAGCTCTGCTGGTCTGAACCAGTCTGCGCCGACTGCACAAATAAGTAGATTGAATAATCAACCGCCTCGCCGATCAGGGCCGTGCCAAAGCCGAGGGTGATGCCGTGTACTGCACCAAAGCTCAAGCTGACGGCAGCGACACCAGCCAACGCACCACTGATAACAGGTAAAAATCCCAATGTCAGCGCAGTCAGGGAGCGATACACCAATAGCAACAGCGTCGCAATGAGAACCACGCTGATGAGGGACAGGCGGCTGACCTGACTTTGAATAGTGTTGCGCGACGTTACTGAAAACACACCCGGACCAGTCATGACCAGCGTCGCGGAAGGTGCATGCTGCGTGGCATCAAGAGCCGCATCAAACGCACGCTGAATAGCCGTCATGGCATATTGCTGAGCGTCGGTATCGGAGCCGGCCGCACGCGTTTGCACCAGCATCAAGGCGCGCGCGCCGTTACGTGATACCCATGCGCCATCGACTAATTGAGGTTGGGTTCCGCTATTGAGCTGGTTCAACAATTGCACCATTTCGCCCGTCGGATCGCGTGGCAGCATGGATTTAACTAGCAGCCCTGCAGGCGAGGAGAGTAGATCAATACTGTCACTTAACGCGGCATGCAGGCCGTTCACCCTGAAGCGTTCTGGCGTTACGGCGGGGCTCAATAAATAGCGATGGTTGTATAAAAAAATACGATCACGTTCGGCGTTAACCGGCTCACCATTGTTAACACTGACAAAGGCTGGGTCCGCACGCAAATTTTTGGCGATCTGTTTGGAGATGCGCGCTCGGGCGGGCGCGTCAACTGTTTTATCGTCGTCTTCGATACCCACCAGAATAAGCCGCGAGGCCAGACCATCACGCAGTTGATCCATCAACAATTGCTGTTCGGGTGTAGGAGTACGCGGCAAAAATGCAGACAGGTCTGTCGTGAAATGCGTACGACTAATGACCACGCTGCACATCAACAAAAAAACTACCCACAGCGTGATGGCGATGACAGCAGGTTTGCGCATATTCAGCATCACGGCATCGCTAGTTTTTCGATGGTCATCAACGAGCTGTCACCATCAGCCTGCATGATTTCGATGCTGCGAACCTGATCATTCACGCCCGCAATGATAATGCGCTTTATCACTTTTAGCATTTTTTCATCCAGCGGCAAGAGTTGCAGAGCCCAGCGTTCCGCCTTACCGTCCAGACTTAATCGGTAGCTGCGCTCCAACGCCTTGCGGTCGCCGGCTAGCGTGCCGCGAATACTGTCAAGAAAGGCGCCTAATTCCGGGTAACTCTGTAGTTGCAGTTGATATTTATGGCGACCACGTTCAATCAATAATTCACCCCCGTTCACAATCATGGATTCAGACTTGGGCTTGAAGGTGCGCTTTTCCAGGCGATCAGGTGCGGTGAAGAATAATTCTCCGGAAGACTCCACTGGCTTATCGAGCATGGCGATAGATTTTTTTTCAACAAAGCTGGCGCGACCAGAGCGTGTTTGTGAAAGCCCTCGCATGAGCTGTTCAATATCCCATTCAGCCGCATGACCCATAACAGGCGACAGTAATAATAACAACAGCAGCACCAACGAAATAGACGCAGTCATTAATACAAATGCGAGCGCATATCCAACAAGGCGCTGCGAACCTGCAGGGAAGGGTAGTTTCATCATAATGAAGTAGTAGTACGAGCAGGCCTAGGGGTAGGAATAGGAGCAGGCAGGGGCTTTTGCTCAGGGTTGGCAACAGACTTTGTTGGCCAAAAATCAAAGAAATTAAACCAGTTATAGGGAGCAGCGCGGCAGTAATGATCCAGCAGCGAAGCGTAATTCACGATGGTCTCGTGCATGACGAGCTCGCGCTGCCCGCGGGCAATATTGGAAAAATCAGCTAACTTGTCAAAGTGAATCGCATAACGGTTGCCACCCTTATATAGCGCAGTCATAAAGATAACGGGACGACGCAATAATGCTGCCATGCGAAATGGGCCAATGGGCAGATGGGTATCGGCGCCGAGAATGCGTACCGGATAAAAATTGTCGTGGCCTGGCGTTCGATCCGCCAGGATGCCGACTATATAGCCTTCATCCAGACGTTGGCTGACCTCAAGCATGGAATCTATATGTCCCAAGCCAATGATGTTCTGCACAGCTTCGGGGTTGATGGCGGCCAACATGGCGTTGATTTTTTTCGCGTTCTCCTGATGCATGAGCATAGCCACCCGCAAATCCGGATTTTGTCGTCCGATCGAACGGATCACTTCAAAGCTGCCCAAGTGCGCACCAATCAGAAATAAACCCCTGCCATCGGCCAACAGGCTGTGCAGTAATTCCTCGCCATGAACTTCAAAATCAAACAAATCGAAGCGGCGGTTAACCAGATAGATGCGGTCATGAATGGTGGCGGCAAACGTAAAAAAATGCTGGTACAAATCACTGGCTCGCGCAGCCCGGCCTAATGCCCGCTGTAGATAATCGCGTGATGCTCGCCGACTCGACGGTGCAAACAATAAAAAATAACTTGCGATGAGGTGCAGCAGCAGTCGTCCTGCGCGTCGTCCCAGGCGTAG
>JAYWCO010000173.1:0-1971 GCA_043780475.1 Burkholderiales bacterium
AGGTATGGTTAAAGAATTGCGCGAAAAAACCGACGCGCCCATGATGGAATGCAAAAAGGCACTCACCGAAGCGGCCGGTGATATGGAAAAAGCCGAAGAAATTTTACGCGTGAAATTAGGCAACAAAGCCAGCAAAGCCGCATCACGGGTGGCCGCTGAAGGTGTGGTGGCGATTTATATTTCCGGCGATCAAAAATCAGGCGCGATGGTTGAAGTCAATTGCGAGACGGATTTTGTGGCGAAGAATGATGATTTTCTGGCGCTTAGCGCCAAAGTGGCTGAGCTTATCGCTACCCAAAACCCGGCTGATGTCGCAGCCTTGTCAGCGCTCGCCCACAACGGCACGACCGTTGAAGAAACCCGTAAAACATTGGTGGGCAAAATCGGCGAAAACGTGTCGATTCGTCGCTTTGTTCGCGCCGCAGCTGTAGGCGTGCTGAATTCCTATATTCACGGCGGCGCAAAAGTGGGCGTGCTGGTGGATGTTACCGGTGGTGATGTCACTTTGGCAAAAGATGTGGCGATGCATATTGCCGCGACCAAACCGAAATCGCTTGATGCCAGCGGCGTGCCGGCTGAAGATATTGCCAAGGAACGCGCGGTCGCGGTCGCCAAGGCGGCAGAATCGGGCAAGCCTGCAGAGATTGTTGCCAAAATGGTGGATGGTTCCATCGCCAAATTTATCAAGGAAGTATCGTTACTCAGCCAGCCGTTTGTGAAAGACGACAAGCAGACCATTGAGCAACTGATGAAGTCAAAGGGTGCAACCGTCAACGGTTTTACCGTGTACTTGGTCGGTGAAGGCATTGAGAAAAAAGTAACTGATTTTGCGGCTGAAGTCGCCGAAGCAGCTGCTGCAGCGAAAGCGCTTTAAATCGTCGCAGTAGTGTAGCGGCATTAGTAAAAAGCAGCGGCAGTGAATGCGAAAATAATGAACCCTTGTATTGGTAGGGCGTTTGAGGCATAAATGCCCTGAAACCCGCTCTAATACTAGGGTTTTTCGTAATCATCATGGTTGAAATGGTGGATTTGTCACCGTAGCCCATTGAGCAATTCAAGCAGTGATTCAAGCAATAATCCCAGCAGCAATCCATCCACGACGAACGAGGAGATCGACCACCATGACCCCCAAGTATCAACGGATTCTGCTCAAGCTCTCTGGCGAAGCCCTGATGGGTGACGATGCTTTCGGCATCAATCGTCCGACCATCGAGCGCATCGTTAACGAGATTAAAGAAGTCGCCAATATGGGTGTCGCTATTGGTATCGTGATTGGCGGCGGTAATATTTTTCGCGGGGTGTCATCGAGCGCGGCCGGGATGGATCGCGCTACGGCCGATTACATGGGCATGCTGGCAACCGTGATTAACTCCCTCGCGCTGCAGGATGCACTGGCCAAAGCGGGCATGGTGCCGCGGGTGCAATCGGCGATCAATATCGAGCCGGTGGTCGAGCCCTATATTCGCGGCAAAGCCATGCGCTACCTGGAAGAAGGCAAAGTGGTGGTGTTTGCAGCAGGTACGGGCAATCCATTTTTTACCACCGATACTGCAGCGGCGTTGCGCGGTCGCGAGATCGAAGCCGACATTGTGCTGAAGGCCACCAAGGTTGATGGTGTTTACACGGCTGACCCCAAAACAGATAAAACCGCAACGCGCTACCATACGCTAACCTTTGATGAAGCGATTATCAAGAATTTGAAGGTGATGGATGCCACCGCGTTGGCGTTATGCCGTGATCAAAAGTTGCCCATCAATGTATTCTCCATTTTTAAAGCGGGTGCACTAAAGCGGGTGGTGATGGGCGAAGATGAAGGTACCTTGGTTTACGCGTAGTTGCGTGTGCGGCAGCGTACAAGCCAGATGTTGATTCCAGAAAAGCGCAGGAGAAAAAAATGAATATTCCAGATCAAAAAAAGCAATCTGAACAAAAGATGCACAAGTCGGTTGAGTCTTTAAAAAACGGCTTGAA
>JAYWCO010000174.1:0-2270 GCA_043780475.1 Burkholderiales bacterium
AATCGCTTCTGGTCGCTAGGCCCGTCGCTGGCTGAAACCATTCTTGATTTTGGCAAACGCAGCGCAGTGACGGATCAAGCGGTGGCGGCCTATGATCAAAGTGTTGCGACCTATCGCCAAACGGTACTGCAAGCGTTTCAGGACGTAGAGGACAATCTTGCGGCACTCAATATCCTCGAAGCCGAAGCCAAGGTGCAGGAAGAAGCGGTGCGGGCGGCGCGTGAATCGGTAACGCTCACCCTGAACCAATACAAAGCCGGTACGGTGAGCTACCTGAATGTGGTCAGCGTACAAACCGCATTGCTGTCGAACGAGCGCACCGCGATGACCCTGACTGGACGGCGCCTGGCTGCTTCAGTCGGGCTGATCAAAGCATTGGGTGGTGGCTGGAGTGGTGGCTTGGGGGCTGGCTTAGGAGCTGACGCAAAGACTGGCTCAGAGGCTGGCGGAGCCGCAACCTTGCAATAGCAAACGACAGGCACCTGGTATCTGAAACCAAGTACCAAGCATCTGGTAGAACTTCTATAGTTTTTGGTGATGTTGAGCATATGCTTTATTGGCATGCTCCGCCTTTTCTCTGGCTATTTTTTCCTGCTTGTCTTTTTCTAAAGCGGCTTTTTGTGCAGCTTTTAGTTTGTCCGCATCTTGCTTGGCTTTTGGTTTGGCTGCTTGCGCGACTGCTTTTGCCTGCTTGGCCTCGTCACGTTTGGCGTTCTTGTTGGTAGCGTGATCGGGTGGCGCGGCTGGCTTGGTACTGACACCGGGATTCTGGCGTTTTTTAATTTCAGGTTTGCGCGCTTCACGCCGTGACGCGATCTGCTGTTGTACCGCATCGTGCTTGCCCTCCAGCAATTTCTCATTGCGCGTCGCCTTAAAAAAGGTTGGCACATCTTTCAGCAGGCGCGGCGCACCGGTAGCACCATGCGGCGCAAATCCGGCCTGATTAGGGCCGACTTCGGCGCGACCTTGCGGTGTTTTGATGACGCTACCGCCGGCATTGACCTTGTCGTACGTGCCCGCCTCGCCTTCAGTAGACCCGGCCGGTATCACCAGCGGCTCATGATCGGTGCCGCGAATACCGATGGTGGCGTTCGGGGTACGCACGATATATTTTTCGCGATTGAATTTGCCAATCCAGCCGGTGACCGAGCGAAAGCTTCCTTGCAGCAAACCAAACAGAGCCGAATCAGAAGCATCACCCTTAGCCTGATATTTAACGATTCTCATCCGCGTATTTGGGCGGATCGCGATATAACCGCCGTCTTCCATATCCAGATGCAGTTCACCATCCTTGCCGGTGACAATCGATTCCCCCTCGACCAGCACATCACCGATCTTGACTTTACGACGCTGGTTCTTGCCCGCGATTATGGTCACCTCGCCCTCGACCAGGGCCACCTTGGCCGCATTATTAACCTCAAGTATTTTGGCTTCAGCCGGAGGGGGTGAGCTAGTTACTGGTGCGGCTAATGAGGTAGGAACACTGGCGGCGGACGGCTTTACATCGGGTGGAGCAGCAGATGATTTCGCTGCGGCTGGCGCGGGCAGGGGAAGGGACGGGGGAACGAGCGGAGGCGCGGGCTGCGCGATCGCCATATTTAAACATAGTGCGGTCAGCCACGCTGCGCCGCCAGCAAACTTTAAATCATAGCCGCTGCAAACTTTTTTCATTTCATAGTCTCGTTAATTTCTTCAAATCAAAAAACTAGGCCCGCATCGTCGGCTTTATCAAATTATTATCCAGCTTCACCGCGCCATTAGCGAACAAATCCTTGATCAACATGGCCGCCATCTCATCAACGCTCAGCCGCAGAAAGCGTGCACTCATATCGCAATAAACGGGCACGCCCGCCAGATACTTGGGCAGCATCGCCACTGAAATTGAGCCCTTATCCAGCAACGCAAACACAAACAATGTTTTAACCACATGCCGCGCATTTTTAGCCGGGTCTTTTGCAAACGCAATCAGCCGTGAGCGGCTAACTGCCAACGCCTTACCCACATCCGTAAATGGTGCGCCATGGCCTGGAATAATCAGCCGTGGCGCCAGCCTCTCAATCATATCGAGTGTCTCAAGAGCCTCATGGATAGGCGAGTTTGAGACATTTCTGACCGATAATTCGGACACTTCTGTCGGCCACACAAAACCCATACCGCGTTCCCACAATGCATCGCCGGTAATCAACATTCTTTCCTGCTCACACCAAAACAGCAGCGCACCCATATCATGTCCTGGTGCCGCGATGGCGCGCCAACTCAGGTCGCCACCA
>JAYWCO010000175.1:0-6806 GCA_043780475.1 Burkholderiales bacterium
AACATGACTGGCCAGAATACCGACGCGCCGACGCTGTTCAAGTTGGGCAAGTTTGACGACCGCAGTACGATGTTTAAGCTGATCGTTCTGCTCGCCCAAGTCGCTATTATATGAATTCAGTTTTTCAACCAGCTCTTCATTTTGCAATTCCAATGACAATCGGTTTGCAACTGCACGGTGCTGTTTAAACGAGAAATACATAACCGTAAATATAAAAAACAGCGCCATGGTTCCCGCCAGCCATTGAGGACCGCCGTGGATAAAGAATATATAAATGATCGGCGGCAGTGTGGCGGGAATGGCGAGCGCAAGATGGGCCCATTTTACCGGCGCAAAAGGCACAATTGAACCCGCCACGTAGCAGATGATCACCATCAGAATAAACAGCTCCCGATAGACATCAGGCGATGCAAACAACACTGTCCCCAGCAGACCCCATTGGACACCGGCCAAAAAATTAACGCCGACCATTAGCCGCGCCCATAGCCGCGGATTGTCTGTCGCATCAGGCAGTTGCCAATACTGCCAAAGTACGGTCGCGCGAAGCAACATCACCAAGGTCGAAAAAGCAAACCAGTAAAGTCCGTGCTCGGCATCGCCTGACTGGTAAATCACCGCCAGCGAAATAAGTGCGCCCATATAGGAAAACAGCACCGCAGCAGGTGCGAGCTGGTATAGCGCTTCAACCTGTCGTTGATGCAGGCGATGCGGATTGATGCTCAATCGAGATGGTGTAAAGCGTGATTTCATCGTGCGCGCACTACTTAAAATTATTATGAGTAAAGCTGTTATTGCAACACCACACAACTTAGGTTGATGCTAACCGGGCTTTAATACCAAATTTAATACCCATTTTTAATGTAGTCGCTTTAATAGAATAAAAATGTGACTTTTTTCACAAATTCGGGAAAATTATTGACAACATTTAACACTTACCCTGATTAGGGTATGGCTGTTGCAGGCGGTAGGCCCTCCAAATCGTGCTGCCAGCAACTAAGCCGTTCGCTAGAGCGGGCTCAGCTCCGGTCGGAATTGAGCAGCACAATATTGCTGCCAGGTTGCGCCTTGGCATGTTGAACCGCCTCGCGCACCGCCGACATAACATCATGCCGGGATTCATAGGCCGCAGCGCTGATTTCAACTGCGCCGATTGCCAAGCGCGGCAATGGTCTGATTTGGATTTCCTTCTCTCCTCGACTGCTCTGCCATACAAAGTTTCCACGAGCTGCAATCTCAGGCGACAGCAGAGACGCTAAACGCGACTCAAACTGCGACAGCATATCGGTTAATTTAGCATGCCACTGCGCATTTTGCAGCAGCAACACAAAGCGGTTACCGTAAATATGACCGACAAAATCATGATGCGCATCAAGCGCTGCGTTAAGCATGTCGCCGCCCAGGCGAATCAACTCATCCCCTTTTTGGAAACCATAGGCATCGTTAAAGCCTTTCATGGGATCTATTTCCACCATGCAGGCAACAAATAGCACCCCGGCCTGTAACAGACGCTCGATCTGCTGGTTAATCGGCACCGGACCAGGCAATAGCGTAAGCGGGCTGGTATAGCGGGCAGCAATGAGGTTGGCGTCGTTCAGCATACGCATCACATCATTGGCATTACCCATGCCCTGATATGACCCATTGCGGGTAATGATGAACCCATCCGCAAGATGTTGCGGGGTCGCATCTGCCAGCATCGCGGCGACCTGTGCCAGCGGAAGATTGATATCAATGGTCAGTGGCGTTGGATTCATGATGCTGCTAGCGGGCTGCGAGAATTCTGGCGCATCGGCATTCGGCAGATATTTGATCGCACGCAAATGCCGCTTTGCAATAAAGCCTACCGGCTTGCCCGCCTCCACCACGGGCAAGGCGTAGCGTCCTGGTTGATCAGCAAAAAGCGTGATGACATCACGAACTGCAAGGCTCGGTAAAATAGTTGGCGTCTCGCGTAAAAATTGTACCGCCGTCACCAGCCAGGCATGCTTATATTTCAGAGTTGGCACCACCGGCACTCTTGAGTCATCCAATGCCCTGCGCACCGGCGCAGCCAGCTCAACCGCGGGCTTGGCATGGGGATGGCCGATAAAAAAACCTTGCCCATACGCGATGCCTAATTCACGCACCATCTTGAAATCGGCTTCACTCTCGATACCTTCGGCAATAATGCGGCTACCGCAACTTTCGGCGATTTGTTGGATCGCTTTCAGAAATTGAATTTTAATCGGATCATCTGCAATCCCGGTCACAAAATGTTTGTCCGCTTTTACATACTCGGGCTTTAACTCAGACCATAACCTGAGGCTGGAAAAACCTTCACCAAGATCATCGATTGCTACCCGAAAGCCCATGGCTCGATAGGTCATCAAGGATGCGCGAATTTCAGCAAAATGAAATGCGGGCTCATGCTCCGTTAGTTCAATCACCACGCGTTCCGGTTTCAATTTCAGCTTGTTCAAGAGGCGAATAGAACGTGCTGGCTCAAACCCAGGCATGCTGACAACCTGCGGGGAAATATTTAAAAATAACTGCCCTGGCAGCTGCAATGCCGAAAACTGATGCAGCACGGTATTGATACAAATACCGGACAGTTGAGCCAAGCTATCCAAATCTTGTGCGGCACTGAAGAGCTCAACGGGATGCTGGAAAATAGAATTCTGCGGGCCACGAATAAGCGCTTCAAATCCCAGGATGCGCCGCTCCTGGAAATCCAGAATAGGCTGAAAAACGCAGGTCAGCGATTTATGCTTGAGGACATCGCGAAACAATTGTGCCCTCGCCTCGCGCTGCGTGGTTTGGTCTGGTCGTTCTTTTGATTGCTCGAAACCCATGGGGTCTCCTGAATCGTCAGGTACTCAAGAATGGCGCAAAGTGTGTTTTTGTAATTGGGTTGCTGCAAGCTTCTCATTTCCTTCGCCATCATTTCACCGACGACTCAGGAAAACTGTGATGAATATCACAAAAGCTAAAAAACTTGTTTAGGTTGCATCAAGTGGGAGCGGGCGTAGAAGCAGGAGCGGCATCGCTGGCCGCTTCCATTTTCATTTCTACCTTTACGTCACTTGCAACGCAATTGGGTATTAACTAACGGATATTGACGTTAAGCGCAAAAGCTCAGGCGACGCCGTTCTTGCGAAACCACATGATCAGCCGCTTCCAACCATCATTAGCCTCGCCAGCCCGATAGCTGGGGCGATAGTCTGCATAAAAACCGTGAGGGGTATCGTCATACAAGACGATTTCCGATGCGCTGCCTGCCTTTTTGAGGGCGTCACGCATTTTATCAACCGTATCAACCGGGATGCCGGTGTCGGCATCCCCGTAAAGACCCAGCACCGGTACTTTGAGGGTGGCGGCAATATCAATCGGACGGGTCGGTGATAACGGGCTTGCCGGACCTACCAACCCACCATACCAAGCCACCCCAGCCTTCAATTGGGGGTTGTGCGCCGCGTACATCCAGGTAATGCGCCCACCCCAGCAAAACCCGGTGACCGCTACCTTGGCTGCATTGCCGCCGTTTTTTCCCGCCCAGGCAAAAGTGGCGTCGAGGTCTGACATGACTTGCGCATCAGGTACTTTAGACACAATCGCAAAAATATCCTTGATCTCTTTTAGTTTGGAGACATCGCCTTGGCGCGCATATAGCTCAGGCGCAATCGCGATATAGCCTTCTTTCGCAAATCGGCGGCATATATCCTTGATGTGCTCATGTACGCCAAAAATTTCCTGCACGACCAATACGGTGGGCAAATCTTTGCCACCGATCGGCATGGCGCGATAGGCCGGCATGTCACCATCGACGACCTTTATTTTTACTTCTCCCGCGATCAACCCTTTGGCATCAGTGGTAATGGTTTCAGCGCTGACCGGTATCACCGCCGCCGCAAAGCCACCCGCCAGTGTGGTCATGACAAAATCACGGCGCGAATACGCCGTCTTGGGTGCAAAGGGAATAATGTCGGGATGCATATTGTTTCTCCATCATGATTTTTGAGGGTTTTCAGAGGTAAAGGTGGGGACTGAACCATTGCTGGCGCAGTGTAGCGAAGGCAAGCAATTTGGATATGGGCTGATCAAGGTATTATCTTCACATGAGAAGTGTAATCTGGTTTTGCGTTTTAGTCGCTAGTAGTGCCGAGGGCCTGGCCCAGCCGGCACCGGCCGCGCCACGACCCATCTCTGCTGCGGCAGATGTGGCTGCTGACAATACGCTGCTGGCGGCGGCGCAACAAGAACGGGCGGACGCCTCTATTGCGGAGACACTGCTATACGCATTCTCGCTGATTGGCGTCAAATATCGTTATGGTGGCAAAGACGCGGACACCGGGTTTGATTGTTCTGGTTTTATCCGTCATGTATTTGCTGAAACGCTGTCACTGGCGCTTCCACATAGCGCCTATGCGATGAGCAAGTTGGGTAATCCTATTGAAAAAGATGGCCTGCAGCCTGGCGATCTGGTTTTCTATAAAACCCGGAAACACGCTTTCTCTCACGTAGGTCTGTATATCGGTGATGGCCGCTTTGTGCACGCCCCTTCACGCGGGAAGACCGTTGAGATCGTCGAGATGGACAATAGCTATTGGCGCAAGCGTTTCAACGGCGCTCGTCGCTTGATTGCGGGCCCGCCAGGTAAAGAGATCAGTGGCCCGCCTGCGGATATTCATTAAAGCTCGCAACGGCGACTAAGGTAGAGCATGCGGTCATACTGGATGCCCCGTTTCCTCGGCCCCCATAACCACAAACAAGCCGCAACCTTTGACATAAAAAAACCCCATGCGTCGGGAATGGGGCTTTTTTAAATTTTCGGGCTGCTAAAAATTACTCGCCGTACATTTTTTGTTTGAGTTCGCGGCGTTCTTGCGCTTCGATAGTCAAGGTGGCGGTGGGTCTCGCCAATAAACGCGGTATACCAATCGGCTCGCCGGTTTCTTCGCAATAACCATATTCGCCTGAATCGATGAGTAGCAATACCGCGTCGACCTTTTTCAACAGCTTGCGTTCGCGGTCGCGAGCACGCAGCTCCAGAGCATGCTCTTCTTCAAGCGTGGCACGGTCAGCAGGGTCTGGCGCTACGGCTAATTCACGCAAATGTTCGGTGGTTGCACCCGCATTTTGACGCAATTGGTCTTGTAGTTGCATCAAGCGATTTTTGAAAAAAGCGAGCTGATCTTTCGACATATATTCAGATTTTGGCTGCTTGACCAATTCCGTTTCGGTCAAGAGAGTTCCTGAACGGGTGGATTTAGCCGCAGGCTTGGGCATCGCTTTATGAGCTACTGGTTCAACCGTCTTGGCAGCTTTCGTCGCAACAGGCTTCGGGGTTGGCTTCGGTGCTGACTTAGGGGTTGGCTTGGCGACTGGTTTGGCGACTGCTTTAGAGGCAGCCTTAGTGGATACTTTTGAAATCAATTTGGTGCTTTCTTTGGCGGTGACTTTAATTGGGGCTTTCGCTGCCTTTTTGGAGATCACCTTGGGTGGAGACTTGGCCACGGCTTTGGCCTTTTTTAAGGTCGCATTAGCGGCTGCTTTAGTGGTTGCTTTTGTCCCTGCTTTAGCGGTTGTCTTAACGGCCTTTTTAACGGTTGCTTTCAACTTTACCTTGGGCGCAGGTGTTGCTTTGCCCTTGACACTTTTTGTGCTGGATTTTGCGACGGTTTTAGCTTTTTTTAAGGTGGCCAACGTCAATTCTCCTGAAGCAAGCGTCTGAATTCTATTGGGTTTTGAGCCTGTATCGCGCGCATCCCGAATTTTGAAAAACGCGTAAGTGTACTGAAAGCATTTTTCAAACACAATGCAATTATTTTTTACGCGAACTCCGATGATTCAGTTATGACCATAAAACGGCACGAAAATACCGAAGATGTTTAATTTTATCAACACCTTCGGCATGTTTGTGCCTGCCAGATCGGTGGTGTTACTCAGGGTGAAGTTTCGGCTGCGTTTTAGGCTTTACCAGTAAACTCACCAGCACAGCGCTCACTAAAATCGCAGCAACAACACCCAGCGAGATGAATATCGGGATTTTATAAAAATTAATAATAAGCATTTTTGTGCCAACAAACATCAGCACCAGCGCCAGGCCATACGACAGAAAGTGAAAGCGTTCTGCCAGATCAGCCAGCAAAAAGTACAGCGCGCGCAAACCCAATATGGCGAAGATATTTGATGTCATCACAATAAACGGATCCTGCGTGATGGCAAACACAGCCGGGATAGAGTCAACCGCGAACACCACATCGGTAATACCAATCATCGCAATCACCACAAACAGCGGCGTAAAGTACTTCACGCCGTCTTTAACCACGGTTAATTGTTCACCATGATATTGATCGGTCAGTTTGAAATGTCCGCGGATCCATTTCAGCAAAAAATTGGTGTTGAGGTCAGGCCCGGCGTTAGCAAAAATCAGCATCTTCAAACCAGTGATAAGCAGGAATGCGCCAAAAATATACAACACCCAATGAAACTGTGCGACCAGCCAGGCGCCCACCAGTATCAGCAGCACCCGCAAAATAATAGCCCCGATAATACCGATCACCAAGGTGCGACGCTGGAACTCTGGCGGCACCGCGAAGAAAGTAAAAATCATCAGGAACACAAAAATATTATCAACGGATAATGATTTTTCAATCAAATAGCCGGTCAAAAACTCAGTCGTCTTGAGCTTGGCAAAAGCCCCGTCATAATTTGCATTGAGATGCCACCACAGCAATGCGGCAAACACAAAAGACAGCGAAATCCAGATCAGCGACCAGATCACCGCCTCCTTCGATGTCACCTTTTCACCTTTTTTCTTGTCCAGC
>JAYWCO010000176.1:0-3557 GCA_043780475.1 Burkholderiales bacterium
GCGCCACGCGAATGCTCACGTAAAGTCATGACCGATGAAATGCAGAACGAGGGCGCCAAAATGCAGAATTTGAAAGTGTCCACCCAGCGCGCATTTTCAGCGCTTTTTTCCGCAAGAAGCGCGCTGGTGCTTGTTGTTCGTAATTTTTAATTACTTAGGTTCATGCCCTGTAGGGTTTTTGATTCGTAACGAACCAGGGTTGATGCATGCCTGATTATTATTTCCCCTTCGGCAGCGGCACCAGGCCGCGCACGCGTTGCTGGTATTGCTGGTAGGTATCGCCAAACTCGTTCACGAGATCACGCTCCTCCAATCGCATCCCGATCAGGATATAGACGAGGTTGCCGACCGCGAACAGTAGATGGCCGAGGGTCATCACCGGGGTGAACCATGCGAAGATGAGGAAGCCCAAATAAATGGGATGGCGAACCAGCTTGTAGAGCCCCGGCGACTTGAATGCTATCGGCCTGGCTTGCGCACCCTTGGCGTGCAGATAGACCTGCTGCAAGCCAAACAGCTCGAAGTGGTTGATGAGGAAACTGGCCAAGAGCAGCAAGCCGAAGCCGAGCAGCGAGACCGCAATGAGCACCTTGCTGAGCATTTCGTTCTGGGTCGACCACACCACATCAGGCATGGGCTGCCAAAAGATAAAGAGCACGATCAAGCACGCACTGGAAGCCAGCACATAGGTGGAGCGCTCAACTGCAGGCGGCACGAGGATACGTGTCCAGACCGCCTTGAAGCCGCGACGTGCCATCGCGCTGTGCTGTAACCCGAACAAGCCGATGAGTGCAACGTTGATGATGAATGCGGTGGCTGTGGTGGCAGCTGAGGATGCGGTGCTACTGCCGAAGTCGATGGCGACGGGTACAAAGTAAAAACTGCCAAGCTGAAAATGAAAGTCGTGTACAAACCCGAACATGTAAATGAAGGTTAAGAAAAAAATCAGGTAACACACGACCCCATAGAGGGGGAACAGGATACGACTCATCGTTTTTCCTTTTGTTTACTGTTATAGAGGCGGGATTCGCTTTGGTGATGTGTGCTTATATGTCTTCTTATGGTTAAGCATAACGGCGAGCACCATCAGGACATCAATCAGCCATTTTTTTATATCACCTGCATTGCCTGACCCCATTGCCCTATTCCCTGATTTTATTTTTATAGCGGCGGGAACTTCTCATGGGCTGCGGTAGCATCACCAGATGCGTAAACGCGCTTTGGGCTCAAGGTAGAGTTGCTGCCCCGGCAGCACATCGAATGCGTCATACCAGGCGTCGAGGTTGCGAACTGTGGCAATGCGGTAGCTTTCCGGCGCATGATTGTCGGTGGTGACATATTTGCGTAGCCCCGCTTCATTCATCTTGCCGCGCCAACTTCTGGCGAAGCCAATAAAAAATTGCCGGTCCTGCTGCCGCACATAATCCTTGTCACTGATTCTGCTGCCGAGGGTGCGTCGATAGGCATCAAAGGCCGCAGCCAGCCCGCCCAAGTCGGCGAGATTTTCGACCAGC
Source organism: Burkholderiales bacterium (assembly GCA_043780475.1). Classification (GTDB taxonomy): domain Bacteria; phylum Pseudomonadota; class Gammaproteobacteria; order Burkholderiales; family Usitatibacteraceae; genus UKL13-2. The sequence continues at coordinate 1,515 of JAYWCO010000176.1, forward strand.
GTAACTTTGCCGTTGACGCTGAGATCGGCAAACGGCTGATAGCGGGAATACTGATTCACCAGCGCTGCAGTCGCTGCCTCATATTGCGCCATATCAGTCCCTGTCCACCACCGGCGCATGCGGCCATCAGACTCGTATTCCGCGCCTAGGGTGTCGATCAAATGACTGGCCTCATGACCAATAATGGCACCGATCGCGCCATAGTTCGCGGCGTCCGAATCACCTGGCGCCTCCGGGTCGAACTTGGGCATCTGCAATAATGCGGCCGCAAAGTTATAGGCGTTTTGGTGAAACCTGAGAATCGCGCCGGGCGTCTGTGGCGCGATGGACCATTCGGTTTGGTCAATATTTTTTCCGAGGCGAGCCAACGCGCGGCGATAGTTTCGCTCAGCAATACGTTCCATATTACCCACGGCGCCGGCCGGGTCCACGATCAAGTCTGCGTAGTCCTGCCATTGTTCCGGATACCCGACGCCAAAGTACAGCGTCTTCAATTTGGCCTGTGCCATCGTTTTGGAATGCGGCGACATCCAGGTTACCGCTTCTATCCGTTGGCCAAGCGCCGCGATGACGTTGGCCGCGATGGCTTGTATGCGCGCTTTGTGCGCAGCCGGGAAATAGCGCTCGACATACATGCGACCCAATGCTTCACCCATCGCCGCTTGCGTCACATCGTTAGCCCGCTGGGCTCGCTCGGCGCGTTGGGCTCGCGGCGCGGGCTGCGCTGGTTGGGCTGGGCCAGCGGGGGCAGCGGGGGCAACGACAGCCGCACGCATCGCGAGTGCTGGCTCGGAAAAAGTTTTAGGCAGCACATCGGCCCGCGCGTGGACAATATGAAAGCGCAGGTAGTCTTTCCACACCTGTAACGGCTGCGAAGCAATCAATGCTGCCGCGCCCTTGATCGCACTCGGCTGCCAGGCGACAAAGGTTTGCTGCTTTGACAAGTTGGCCGCCGTGAAGAATAAAGACCAGTCCATGCCCGGTGCCTGACGCGCGAAATCGGCGCGTGTCCACACATTGTCTGCGTTGTGATCTTCACTCGAGGCTTCGCGGGTGGCGTGGCTTTCCGCAATCGCCGTTTCGAGTGCCATGACCGCTTCGGCCCTTTTTGATGCGACACCTTCACGGCTACCGCCGATTGCCGCTAGCATGCGCGCGATGTATTGCTGATACTGCGTCCGTAGCGCCTGCAGGCGCGGCGCGGCGCTGAGATAGTGCTCACGATCCGGCAACCCAAGCCCGCCTTGCAGCAGGAAGGCGACGTAGGTTTTTTCACCATGAATGCTCGCCTGCACGGCCAAGCCGAGCAACTGTGCAGCACTGTAAACGCCTGTATTCAAGGGATCAACATCGGTGCGCATGCTGCTGCCCAATAGCCGCGTTAGTGCGGCTTTGTCACGAACGCGATCAATTTGATTGAGCAGTGACTTAACGGGAGCGATGCCCTTTGCCTCAATGGCGGCTTCGTTCAAATAAGCCGCGTGGAAATCAGCTACCTTGCGTGCGGTTGAGTCTGTTGTTGAATTCGCAGTTGCGCTCACAGGCCCAGCAGTAGTAGCCGTAGCAGCAGCAGCGGCATCGGCGAGCAATTGCAAGACGCGTTGGCGAGTGAGTTCGGCGATCTCGTCACGCGCACCCCAACGCCCCTTGCCAAAGGGAATCTCGGTCGCCTTGAGCCAGCCGCCGTTGGCGTAAGCAAAGAAATCGTCGCCCGGCTTGATGTTGATATCGACACCTGCTTCGGCGGCGGGAGGGGTTTCTACAGCGGCAGTTTGGGAATGTGCCAAGGTTGCGGACAACCATAACGCGGCGGTCAATGACACCATTGGTATTAGTGCAGTTAGCACAGCCAACGTGCCCGGCCTGTTGGTGAACATGGGAATGATAGTATTTCTGAACATGAGCTGGGCCTCGGGGGGATCGGATCGGGGGAGGATCGTGGTGAGCGGGCTTCTGCATTCAGCTTGCATCCCGACTCACGCTGATGGATCTTTAATTTTAGGCGGCTGGCAGACTGATGTCGCGGCGGGTGCCGACACGTTT